>WJJM01000034.1 GCA_014729675.1 Candidatus Woesearchaeota archaeon
ATACAATCAATTCAGTGAAACTGAGCAGTATATCTTGCGACAGGCAGAGCATCACGCTGCTGCCTGATATCTCAGGTCGAGGTCAATGACGCTGCCCAAGCTGGATACTGTGGGCTTTAGCCCACAGAGGATGTCATTTTTTAGAATAGAGTTTTGCACAGATACACTCCCTTCAATCGAAAATTTATTTTATAGAATAATTAGGCATTTTTAGTAATCAATTCCTTATAATCACCAATAGATTCAACTGACTTAATTCCCTCTTTTTCAGATTTATTTTAAGAATTCTTTTAATCTTCTTTTTAGGTATCAATTTGAGCAGATTCAATTTTTTTTCAGTTATTATCTCATTGGGTTTTAATTTCCCGCAGAAAGTCTGATAAGCCACTCTATCAGATGGATCTTTTTTCCTAGAATTTCAAAACATATCTGATCGCTATTGATCTTTAAATAATTCAATAATAATTCTTTTATATCACTATTATCTGAAATCTGTTTCAACCCAAAACTGCTTTCAAAGCCTTGATAGCAACTTCTATCTGTTTCTTAGAAGGCTCTTTAGTTGTTATCTTCTGCAGTAATAATCCTGGCCATGATATTGCCTTAACAACAATATTCTTAGGATATTTAGCAGTTAATTTAAGCAGCTCATAAGATATTCCTGCAATAGGAAACAAGAACAAGACTCTGATAGGGAATGATATCAATATCTGATAAAATAAGCTCAAATCCCTGAATCCGGGAATAACCAAAGGAATCAGCAAAGAAAGCAGTGCAAACATTACTATAGCTATGGCCAAAACAAGAATTATAAAGCTTGTCCCGCATCTTGGATGCTTTGTACTGTACTTAGAAACATTCTTCACATCAAGCTTCTTTCCAGCCTCATAACAGTAGATGGCCTTATGCTCTGCTCCATGATACTGGAATATTCTCCTGACATCCTTGAACTGGGCGATGACTAGCATATATCCGAATATTATAAGCCCCCTCATAACTCCGTCAACAACATTGAAAAGCAAAGGCTTTGCAGCTTCCTTCAGTCCAAGAAGAGAGGCAACAAGATATGGAACACCTTTGAAAAGCAGCAATGCAAATAATATAGTAACAGCCAGGGTAAATCCGATCTCTTTTTTTGTTATCTTCTCATGCTCATCAAGCTGCTGGTCAGCTGACCAAAGCAAAGCCTTGACTCCGATATACATCATATCCCAAAGATTGATTATCCCTCTAAAAAAAGGCTTTTTCCAGAATCCTTTTCTTTTCTTAAGAGAATCCTTTCTGACCTTTATCTTTCCGTCAGGCAGACGAACAGCTACAGCTATATCATCTGCTCTTCGCATCATCACTCCTTCAATAACAGCTTGCCCTCCAACTTTTTCCATAATATCTTTGAACATATGTTTGCTATAAAAACCTTTCTAAACACATCAGCTTTTTAAACTATAATTTATGTTTAAAAATATGATAATAAAAGAAAAAGAGATAATGTATAATGAAGATAAAAATAAATATGCTGTAAAAACCCAGATAACAGATAATGGGTCATTGATAATAGATGTAATGCAGGAAAATAACTATCTTCTTATGAAGTTCCCTGCTGCTTATTTTGACAGTTCTGCTGGATCTCATGAAAGATATCTTTCTAACCAAACTTCAGAAAAAAACAAAAACCTTGCGCAAAGGATATTCAAAGAATTATCTAAAAATCCAGAATACAGCTATCTTATCCCTAAAGAACTAAAACATCCAGATGACTCACAAACCTAAACTTTCATCAATGTCAACAGCTACTTTTCTTAATTCATCACATGTGTTCTTAAGATCAGTCTCAAGTACATCTATAAGGTGCTCAAGATTTTCAACTCTAAGATAATACCTGTTCCTGTCATTTATCACTAATCCAGCTTCCATCAGCTTGTTTATGTGATGGATAGCTGTTCCTCTTGATATTCCGACTTTCTCAGCTATCTCATCAGAACTCAGACCTTCTTCGTGTTTTGCTGACTTAAGAAGCTCTATAAATATCCTAAAGCAGGACTTGTCCTTGTCTCGCATATTAAAAAGCCCTAAAGAATGGCCAAACCACTGAAGTTCTTCATTCAGATTTTGCTCAACAGGCTTTCTTATCTTTATTATAGTCACTCTTTTTGATATGATCATCTTAAGTTTAAAAGTATAAACTCATATAAAAAGCTTTGCCGAAAGATTTAAATAGTATTTGTCTATTTAAGATTAACAAGGTTTACTTAAAGTCAACAAGAAAAGGGAATTACAATGGAAAAACAAAAAAATAATCAAAAAAAAGCAAAAAAACAGGAAACAGAACAAAATATAGAAGAACTTACATCTGCATTAAAACAGGTACAGGCAGATTTTGAAAATTACAGAAAAAGAACAGAAAAAGAACAGGAAAAACTCTGCAGATCAGCTTCTAAAGAGCTTATAATAGATATTTTGCCTGTCTTAGACTCATTTGAACTTGCTTTAAAGGACAAGCAGGATAAGGGTCTTGAAATGCTTTATTCTCAGCTTATGAGCATATTAGAGAAAAAAGGATTAAAACAGATAGAAGCATTAGACAAGAAATTTGATCCCTATCTTCATGAAGCCCTGCTTCAGGAAAAATCAGAAAAAGAAGAAGGTATTGTATTAGAAGAGCTGCAGAAAGGATATATGCTTAATGATGATGTTGTAAGGCATACAAAAGTAAAAGTAAGCAAGAAGTAAGTTTCAGAAGATTAGAAAAAACCAAAAAACAAGATGCAGATAACAAAAAACACAAGCAGGGAAGAAGCATTAAAGCTTGGAAAAGAATGCAGCAGATGCGGAAACTGCTGCAGCCATGACTCTGGGTATATGCTTGAAGAAGATATCAAAAGGATAGCAGAACATCTGCAGATCCCAGAAAAAGAGCTCAAAGAAAAATATCTGAAAAAACTAAAACTATTCAATACAACAATACACAAGCCTATAACAAAAACACAACCATTTGGAGAATGCGTTTTTTACAAAGAAAAAGCATGCACTATCCAGGATGTTAAGCCCCTGCACTGCAGGATAGGAAGCTGCTCTGAACACGGAGAAGAATTGACAGTCTGGTTTAAGCTTAATTTTTTAGTCAACCAGAACGATCCTGACTCCATAAGACAATGGAATGTCTATCTTGAGTCAGGCGGAAAAAATATCCCTGGAGGAGAACTGGAAGAATTAGTGCCAGACAAAGAGACACTAAAAAAAGTTATGGATTACAGGATAATCAGATAAGGAGGAATAAAAATGTCAGAAGAAAAAAAACTAAATATGAGCATAAGTGAAGGAGATGAATTTTTTGCCCATGAATTGAGCATTAATTTTAACCCGATGCAGTTTACCTTTGACTTTAAATGCGTAACTCCAAGAGTTGACGCAAGGTCAAAAGAAGCTCCTACGATCGTAGCAAAGCATAACGTGGTAATGACAGATCCTTATCATGCTAAGCAGATATTAAGCCTGCTTAAGAATGTAATAGAAAACTATGAAGAGCAGTATGGGAAGATAGAGAAGCCTTCTGCTATGAAAGAGTTTGAAAAAAAGCAGAAGAAAAAAGGCAAAGAGCCTAAAAATAAGACAAGAACACCCAGCTATTTTGGCTAGGATGATACTAAACGGAGGTCAAAAAAATGACAGATGAAAAAACAGAACAGAAAACAAAAGAAGAAAACAAAGAAAAAGCACAGCCTGGAAAGACAATAGGAATAGATTTAGGAACAACTTTCTCAGCAGTCGCAGCGATGGAAGCTGGAAAAGCAAACATAATACCGAATGCAGAAGGAGACAGGACAACTCCGTCTGTTGTTACTATAAAAGACGGAGAAAGATTGGTGGGAAAAGTAGCCAAGAACCAGGCTATAACAAATCCAGACCATACCATCAGAAGCATAAAGAGATTGATGGGAACAGATGAAAAAGTGACTATAGACGGAAAGGATTACACACCTCAGGAAGTCTCAGCAATGGTCCTTCAGAAGCTAAAGGCAGATGCTGAAGCATATCTTGGAAGCAAGGTAACAAATGCAGTTATCACTGTCCCTGCTTATTTCGAAGATTCTCAGAGGCAGGCAACAAAAGATGCTGGAAAGATAGCAGGCCTTAATGTGCTTAGGATCATAAACGAGCCTACTGCAGCATCATTGGCTTACGGCCTTGACAAGAAAAAAGATGAGACCGTTCTTGTCTTTGATTTTGGTGGAGGGACATTCGATGTTTCCATACTTGAACTTTCAGAAGGAGTCTTTGAAGTAAAGGCAACTTCAGGAAACAACCACCTTGGAGGAGATGACATAGACCAGCTGCTTATCGACTTTATGGCAGATGAGTTCAAGAAAGAGAACAATCTTGACCTGAGAGAGGATGCTATGGCATTGCAGAGATTAAAAGAGGCAGCTGAAAAATCAAAGATAGAGCTTTCTTCAGCGCAAAAGACAACTATCAACATCCCTTATGTTACACAGACACAGGAAGGGCCTAAGCATCTTAACATGGAGCTGACAAGGGCAAAGTTCGAGAGCATCATATCCGACATCCTGGAAAACCTGAAAAAGCCTACAGAACAGGCGCTGAAGGATGCAAAATTGTCCTCAGGAGATGTTGACGAGGTCATACTCGTAGGAGGTTCAACAAGGATCCCTGCAGTGCAGAAGATGGTCAAAGAGATTGCAGGAAGAGAGCCTAACAAGTCAGTAAATCCTGACGAAGCAGTAGCTTTAGGAGCAGCTATCCAGGGTGGAGTATTAGCTGGAGATGTAAAAGATGTTCTTCTTTTGGATGTAACACCATTAAGCTTAGGTATTGAAACTCTTGGAGGAGTATTCACAAAGCTTATAGAGAAGAACACGACAATCCCTACAAAGAAAAGCCAGATATTTTCTACTGCAGCAGACAATCAGCCTGCAGTGACTATCCAGGTATATCAGGGAGAAAGGTCTATGGCTGCAGACAACAAGCAGCTTGGAAAATTCGACCTTGTCGGAATACCTCCAGCTCCAAGAGGAGTCCCTCAGATAGAAGTAACATTTGATATAGACGCAAATGGAATAGTCAATGTATCTGCAAAAGACATTGGAACAGGAAAAGAGCAGAAGATAACAGTGACAGGAGCGCAGCGTCTGGACGATACAGATGTTGAGAAGATGCAGAAAGAGGCAGAAGCCCACGCAGAGGAGGATAAGAAAAAGAAAGAAGAGATAGAGACAATCAACAAGGCAGATGCTCTGGTATATTCAACAGAAAAGACATTAAAAGACATGAAAGGAAAGGTTGATGATAAGAAACTGGACGATATCAAGAAGCATGTCGACGAGCTCAAGAAACTGATGGAGCCTGAGAAGAAGGAGGTAGAGAAGATAAAGGCAAAGCTGGATGAGATAGAGAAAGTAAGCCAGGCTGCTGCAACAGAGATGTATCAGAAAGCTGCACAAGAACAGCAAAAAGCCCAGGCTCATCAGGGAAAACAAGAAACTCCAAAAGAAGAGAAGAAAGACGACAACGTGGTTGACGCAGAATACGAAGAGAAGAAAGACAAGAAAGAAGATAAGGAAAAGAAGTAAGTTTTTTCTTTATTTTTTATTTTTTATCTTAAAAAAACCAAAGAAGATGAAAACACAAGAGGCAGCAGCAGGGATAATAACAGACAAAAATAAAAAAGAATTCCTTCTGCTGAAGAAGAAAGGCGCCTGGACTGGCTGGCAGTTTCCGCAGGGAAAGATTGATAAAGGCGAGACTCCAGAGCAGGCAATAAGAAGAGAGATAGAAGAAGAGACAGGAATAAAAGACATCATAGATATCAAAAGACTTCCATATAAGCATGATTATTGGTTTATGGAAAAAGATGAAAAGATACATAAATTTTTAACATTTTTTATCATGAGTGCAGAAAAGACAGACAATATCACTGTAAGCAAAGAGCATTCAGACTTCAAATGGTGCGGATATGAAGAAGCTTTAAAAGACCTAAAATACAACAAGGAGATATTTGAGGAAGCAGTAAAAAACCATCTAAGATGATAAAAAAAGAGATAAAAGCAGTATTTTTGGACTTTGACCTTACATTAGTAGATTCAAGGCCTGCTGTAAAAGCTACGTACAAAAGATTGAGCAAGCTTATAGGGAAAAAGCCAACTAAAAAAGGATTTCAGGAATATGTTGGAAGCAGGTTTTCAGAAGTTATAGAGAAACTTCATAAAGAATCAGGAATTCCCAAAAAAAAGCTGATAGATGTCTATCATAAGACATATATAGGCAATGTTTCAAAGCTAAGATATTATGGAAAAAGCCTGGTATCAAAACTTAATAAAAAAGGAATAACGATCATAATACTGACAAACAACCATAAAGAAACAGTAAAAAAATCATGCGATCATTTCAATATAAGGTACAATAAGCTGATAGCAGATAAGGACATGAAAAAAGGCGAGAAAAAGCATGATGCCATAAAAAAAGAATTAAAAAGTATGAGACTAAATCCTTCAGAAGCATTATATGTGGGAGACCATATAAATGACATAAAAGAGGCAGACAAGGCTGGAATAAGTTCAGTTATTGTCCCGACTGGGGTCTTCAAAAAGCTGGAACTGAAAAGGCACAATCCTGATCTCATAATACCCAGCCTTAACAAACTTGCAAAGGTAATATAAGATGGTACCTTCAACAGAAGAATGCAAAAGATTATGGGATGAATTTGATATGCCTGAAAATATAAGGCAGCACTCGCTTAATGTCAATAAAGCTGCTATGCAGATAGCAGAAAAGCTTAAAAAAGCAGGAGAGGATATTGACCTTGGACTGGTAAATGCAGCTTCACTGCTCCATGATCTTGACAAGTTCAGGACACTGGATGATGTGCACAATCACGGCCATATGGCAGAATCCTGGCTAAAAGAAAGAGGCTACAATAAAGTAGGAGAGGTCATAAGAAAACACATCGTCCCTGAGATAATGAAAGACAGCAAAGCAGGCTGGGAAGACAAGGTCGTAAATTATGCTGATAAAAGGGTGCTGAACGAAAAGATAGTAAGCCTGGAAAAAAGGTTTGAATATCTGAGAAAAAGATACAGAAAATTTTTTTCAAAAGACCACGAAGATGCGATAATAGCGCTTGAAGATAAGATATTTAAAAAGATGGATATAACACCGGATGATATAATATGACACAAAAAGATTACTATAAAGTATTAGGAGTAGGTAAAGATGCAACTAAAGAAGAGATAAAGAAAGCCTACAAGAAACTGGCTAAGAAGTATCATCCTGATCTTAACAAAGATAATCCTGATGCTGAACAGAAGTTCAAGGAGCTTAATGAAGCAGCTTCTGTGCTGGCTGATGATGAGAAGAGGCAGCAGTATGACCAATATGGAACAACTGCAGATAATTTCTCAGGAGGACAGGGAGCAAGAGGATTCAATTTTGAAGACATGATGGGAGACTTTGGATTTGATTTTGACAGCATATTTGAGTCTTTCTTTGGTGGGGGAAGAAGGACAAGGTCAAGAAAAAGAGGCCATGACCTAAGATATGATATAGAGATAACATTAGAGGAGGCATTCAACGGGGTAGATAAGACTATAACAGTTCCGCGACTTGAAACATGTCCTGAATGCGATGGAAAAGGTGCAAAATCAGAAGATGATGTAGACGAGTGCCCTGAATGCGGCGGAACAGGGGTTATGAAAAGGACACAGAGAACTCCTTTTGGACTATTCACGACTCAATCACCCTGCAGAGCATGCCATGGGCAGGGAACTTATGTAAAAAACCCATGTCCTGGATGCAGTGGAGAAGGGCGGGTTGAAAAGACAAGGAAACTGGAAGTAAAGATCCCTGCAGGAGCAGAAACAGGCACTAATCTAAGGCTTGTAGGTGAAGGAGAAGCAGGAGAGAAAAATGCAGGAACAGGAGACCTTTATGTGATAGTCCATGTAAAAGATGACAAGAGATTTGAAAGGCACGGAGATGACCTTTATATTGAGATAGCTATAACATTCCCTCAGGCCGCATTAGGGGCAGAGATAGATGTCCCCACAATAGAGGGAAAAGCTTCATTAAAGATACCTGCAGGAACACAGTCTGGAACAGTATTAAGGATGAGAAACAAAGGTATGCCTAATCTCCATTCTTCAGGAAGAGGGGACCAGCTTGTAAAAGCTGTTATCCAAACACCAAAAAAAATAACTAAAAAACAGAAGGATATTCTTAAGCAGTTTGACAAAGGCAACAAGTCTAAACTCTTTGGATTGTTCTAGATCACAATACTTTATCAATACCTTCTGCATAATAAAGCTTATTCTTTCCTCTATTTACCTCAATAGGGCCTTTTGTTACCCTGAAGGATATATCTTTTCCAATCTTTGCAGGTATGTCCTGAGGGATAACATACCTTGAAGCAGGATATCTGTCGATTATTATCTCATTATTTGAATCTGTGGGCCTTACAAAGATAACTGTTCCTTCAACAGTATCACCTTTCTTATGATATTTTTCATATTTTTCAAGCTTTTTCTCAGCAGAAGAATACTTTTCTTTAAGCTGTTCAAGTTCGTTTTTTAATGAATTGATATTTTCTGAAAGACTATCTATCTGTTTCTCGGCTACTTTTTTTATAGAATCTACATTCTTGTTCTTATCTTTTATAGTTTCCATGCTTGATTCAAGATTTTCAGCTTTTGTCTTGAACATTATCCTGTCTGCTTCAGTCTTCTTGTAATCTTTCATGACTGTTTCATAATCCTTTTTTATAGAGTCTCTTTCAGCTTCATAAGATTTACATCTTTTCTTTAGGTTTTCCACCTGCCCATCTTTATTGTCCAGCTCAGTTCTCAAGGATTCCATCTCTATCATCTGTTTCTTATATGCACCTATCTCTTCTCTCAATCTTGCAAATTCCGAAGATGTACTTTCATGAGATCTTTCAAGGATAGCATACTTTTCTTTTGACTTTTTAAGTTTCTCTTTTATAGATCCTATCTCTGCTTCCTGTGTTCTTAACTTTGAATTTTGGCTGCTTATCCTACTTACCATATCCTGCACAGATCCTTTTTTTCTTTCAAGCTCGTGTCTTGTATCAAGATATTTTTGGTTTAGTTCTTTAGTTTCTTTTTCCATGTTTTCTATCTGCAGCCCATACATATCTTTCATGCTATTATATGTATCATCATTCTCTTGAGCAGCTTTTTCAAGATCATCTATATCTGTTCTCATCCTTCCGCTTTTTTTGTTTATATCACTAAGTTTATCATTGAGCTCAGAATTCATATTAGCAAGTTTTTGGATCTTTGATTCTAGCATCTCTTTTTCTTTTTTGAGCTTATTATTTACATCTTTTAGTTCTTTCTCTGAACATGCTTCGCAGTCCTTTTTTCCTCTGAATATATTCAAAAGTCCACCCATATAAGAAAAGAAAAAATAATGATTTAAAAAATTAACTAATATCTGAGAACATCTTCATCTTTGACCTGGTTGACTACAACTCCCTTGAACTCTATCCTTTTTAGCTTTTCGTCATCTTTCCAGATCTCATATTTCAAAGGGATTCCGTTGTATCCCCATATCCAGACCATAAAATCCCTTCCAAGGTCATCTTTATATTCGACTATCTTGCATTCCTTGTTGTAGACGATAGCTGTTCCGGTTATTTTTGCGCTGCCTTTTATATCTTCAAGAACATCAAAAGGTGTTTCAGTCACAAATTCACTGTAATCGACGTTTACATCCGGCTCTTCAACATCACAGTCATCTTTTTCTTCGCAGTAGACTTCTACTGTCTTTTCAGAAATGTCAAGATAGGCTGTATCGTATTTTTCTCCAGCAGTATATTCGTCAGGAGTCTGAAAGCTATCCTGTTTCATCTTATCATCTTTAAGATATACATGAGTGTAAAAAGGCCCATCCTGATATCCATATTCTATGGAATCTATCTTCTCACTTTTATCTGCAAGTTTCTGTACATCTTCGCTCAACTTGCTTTTGGAAACTCCGCTTTCGTATCCAGGAACATCAGCTGTCCCTTCATCTTTTTCTGTGATCTCAGGAGGCTGGTCTGCTGAAGCATCTATCTCCATGCTTTCTTCAGGCTGTCCGCATCCTGCTAAGACCAAACTCAAAATCGCGACTATAAACAATATTTTTTTCATCATATGCACCCCTTTGTTTTTATATTCTTGAATTTAAATTTCTAGTTTTTAAATCTATTGTTTTTAGACATGATCATAACCTTTTTCTGGTGCTTTTGTTTTTATCATATGTAAACTCTTCAAGATATTCAAGCTTTTCTGACATTACTATTCTTTGGAGCTTTCTGATCGCTTTAGACTCTATTTGCCTTATCCTTTCTCTTGTGACATCTATGCCCTGCCCTAACTCATCTAAAGTGTGTGTTTCTCCGTCTTTAAGCCCGTATCTGCCCTCTATAACATATCGTTCTCTCGCATCCAATACACAAAGGAGATTGTCTATGCTTTTTTTCATCTGTTTGGTCTGTGTTTTTGTATAAGGGGCTTTAATCTTTGAATCCATTATAGTGCCGAATGTTGAGTTTTTTTCTTTTACAGAATCCAGAGATATTATGTTTGTTGTTTTGCTTAACTTTTCTATATTTCCCCTCTTAATGTCCAGTGCTTCAGAGATATATTCTAAATCAGGATATCTTCCATTTTCAGCAAAATATCTGTTCTTATACTCATTTATCTTTTTCTTTTCATGCACCCTGCCATTAGGCAGCCTTATTGTATCTGTGTTATCAGTTATACCTCTGTTTATTGATTGTTTTATCCACCATGTTGAATATGTTGAGATCCTTGTATCGTATATCTTTATATTAAATTTTTCTATCGATCTCATAAGTCCTATGTTTCCAAACTGTATGATGTCAAGAAAAGGCAACCCCCCATGGGCATAATTCTTTGCTATACTGACAACAAGCCTCAGGTTGCTTTCTGCAAGTTTTTTCTTCACAGTTTCATATTTTAGATACAGATTCCTGAACTTGTCCACTTTTCTTTTGTCTTTGCACTCCCAAAGGAACATATCAAAGAAATTTTTCATAAAATCTTCTTTAGGAGACATCTTTTCAACAGCATCTTTTATCTTTTTATTATATCCTGTTTTTTTCTTTTGAAGAGATTGTACTATGCCCGAAAGCATATCTTTAAGTTTATCTTCAAGGGCCATATCATTATAATCCCTGCAGTAGAAAAACATCCTGCTTATGCCTGTAGTTGTCCCAGAATCTCTGACTCTTGAGTCTATCTCCCTGACTAAAGGAAGATGTGTAAACATAAGGTTTGACATCTCCATGAAATTATCATGCTTAGCTTCAAGCAGCTTTCTTTCCTCTTTTTTGCTAAGAAGATCGTATCTGCTTATATCATCAAGATATGCTCTTATTGTGGATTTATCTGAATCTGAGACAAAATTATCATCGCTTCCTGACCTATATACCTTTATCCCATTTGCTCCTAATAAGGAAATGACCCTATCATAGCGGTTTTCAGGTATGTCATTATCTTCAAGAAACTTATGAAGCTTATCATCCCTTAACCTTTTTCTTCCATGAAAATGTTTCCTTATCTTTTCTTCAAGGCTTTTGTCTTTTTCCATGTTTTTGCCCTATATAAAATATCATAGATAATCCTCAATGCACTTTCCACCTCTTGAAAACAATATATATAATGAATTTAAAGCTTCTTCTTCTAACTGCCTTATCCTTTCCCTGTTAAGATTAAAATATTCACCTATAGAACTTAAGCTTGGCTTTGATTTTGACTTGTTGAAAGAAGATTTTTTGATTATCTTTTCAACAAGCTGATCATCAAGACAAAATCTCGCCTTTATGATATCTTTCTTTCTTTCATCCAATGTTTCATCAATAGCATCAAATAACATCTCTCTTAAGTCCGGTATTTTAGAAAATGTCTTAGAATTATCTTCAATTCTAAGCTCAGTTACATTTGCCTCTTCAATAAGTTTTTCAAAAGATTTTGTCCTGTATTTTCCATCCATCACATCTTTAGCCATGCTTAAGCTCATCTTAAGCTTTTTTGCAATTTCCTCAGGTGTTATCTTTGGATTATCGTTCATAAGAAAATTAACTTTAGACATATTGTATCTTATGCTATGGGGGACAAATTCATAAAATGAATCAAGAAGAAGATTCATTGTAAATCTTTTTATCCAGAATGTAGCATAAGTAGTAAACTTTGTATTTTTTTTCAGTTCAAACCTATCAGCAGCTTCATAAAGAGCTAATCTTCCTTCTCCTCTAAGGTCCCAAAAAAGACCATCATACATTGAAAGCCCATTACTTGCTGCTAAATTACCTGATATCGAATCTGCAAGATTTTTATGAGAAAGCACGATAATATTTCTTGCTCTTGCATGATTTTCCATATCAATATACTTTGAAAGTTCCATAAATCTGAATATTTCCCTTTCCTGATTTCTACTTAGAAAATTATTCTCCTCAGCATCATAATAATCAAATATCCTTGACTTAAGGCATATATATTCTGCACTTTCTCCTAGGATCTCTTTTATTTTCCTTTTTATTACTGAACCTTTCTTGCATCCTTTTCCTGGCTTTTTCCTTCCTTTTTGTAAAGCTCCTTTTTGCATCCTGTTCAGCAAGGAACTATGATAATAAGAACTGTCATCAAGATAATCCAGATTTTGATATACATTAAATATCTTAGTTTCGTCTCTTTCTTCTGCTAACATTTCAAGCCTTTTATCAAAATAATCTGTTCTCATGATACATATACCTTATCTTCAATATTTAAAGATTCCTGAAATTTGATAGAAAGCTTTAAAATTAAAGCAAGATAATAGGGGAATATGGATGAAAAATTCCAGCAGATAAAGAGAAGATATGAACGGTTCTACAGAAAGTTCAGGGAAAAGAGCCAGTACCCTGTAGCTGACACAGAAAAAGGCATCTGGGGATATGCTGATACAGATTCTTTGTTTCAGTTCTTTAAGGATATCCATCTGGAAAAGTATGGCTCTTTTGTGGATATAGGCTCAGGGGATGGAAAGGTCGTTCTCATAGCAGCTTTGTTTGGAGTAAAGGCAGTAGGTATAGAGTATGACAAAGACCTTATAGATGTGTCCAATGATATAAAACAAGAACTCAACCTAGATGCAGAATTTATCCAGGGAGACTATCTTGAACAGAACCTAAGTGATTATGATATCATCTTTATCAATCCTGATAAAGGTTTTCATCTGAAGGTTGAAGAAAAGCTGCTTAAAGATATGAAAGATACGACAATACTTTATGTATATAATGAGCTTTTCCAGCCAAGGTTTCTTGAGAAAATAAGCAAGCTTTGGTACAACCAGATTCCTGTAATCGAATACAGGAAAAGATGATCAGATAAATTCAAAGAGCCTTTCTTCTATATTGAACTTTCCTTTTAATCTTTCAGAGAAATAATCAGCCATCTCAGGATCATGTTTCTTTATGATATCAAGATGATTCTTTGCCAGTTTGATAGAGTTTTCACAGTTAAAGCTGCAGGGAAAATGATTTAACAAAGTTATATCCATGCTTCTTTTCAGTATATTTGTATAGAAAGGAAACTCACTGCCTCCTGAATTCTCTGCAGTACATACAGTATAATCACTGTCAAGCCTGCTTCTTTCAGGCTCATGTTTTTTGAAGAATCTGCAGCAGCATTCTGGATATCCTAAAGCTTTTCCAAGATTTATATGGTTGTTGTTGGCTTCATGAAAATTTGCTTTCTTTGCTTTTTCTTTGCCTTTGGAGATATATGCAAATACCATGCCTTCTCTTGGGTCATCTGCATCTACTTTTATCCCTTTGTTTGAATAGGCACCATGGTCCATCAAAACAATCTTGTAAGGGGAGAATTCTATATACAGGCCTTTTTCTTTGCAGAAGTCTGTTATCTTCCTGATCTCATTATGGTAGAATCCCTGCCTAACTACTGGCTTGACATCTTCTAGAAGATATAATATCTCCAAGGCTTTTGTCTTTGTCCCGAATATCTTAAACAGATTTTCTATCATCATAAGAAAAAAATAAAAAAGAAATTATTATTTCTTCTTCTTTGTCTTCTTGACCTCTTTTTCAAGGTCAAGCTTGTCAAGAAGCTCTTTGTATCTGTTTCTTATTGTAACTTCAGTTACACCAGCTACATCTGCAACTTCTCTTTGGGTTCTTTTTTCTCCATGAAGTAATGCAGAGACATACAAAGCAGCAGCTGCAATTCCAGTAGGCCCTCTTCCTGAAGTAAGCTCAGATTTTTGAGCACTTTCCAATATCTCTATACTTCTTGACTGTGATTCAGGAGAAAGCTTCAAAGCAGAGGCAAATCTCGCTATATAATCAGCAGGATTTGAAGGAAGTATTGTTATCCCTAATTCTCTTGCAACAAATCTGTATGTTCTTCCTATCTCTTTCTTTTCTATCCCAGAAGCTTCTGAAAGCTCATCCAATGTCCTTGGCACATCATGCCTTCTGCATGCAGCATATAATGCTCCTGAAACAACAGACTCCATGCTCCTTCCGCGGACAAGGCCCCTCTGTACAGCTAAAGTGTATATCCTGGCTGATTCTTCTTCTACAGACTTAGGCAGGTTCAGATATGAAGATACTCTTTTAAGTTCAGCTAATGCTAATTTAAGATTTCTTTCTATTGCAGTAGATATCCTGTACTGCCATTTTCTTAATCTGAAAAACTTATTCCTGTCTTTTGACCCAAGCTTAAACAAATCTCCGCTTTGTCCTACTTCTGTTCCAAGCCCCTGGTCAAATTGTGTATATGTCATAGGAGCTCCTGTCCTTCTTTTCTTTTCAGCTCCGTCAGAATCAAACTCACGCCATTCCTGGCTAAAATCAACCATCTTATCTTCTATAACAAGTCCGCAGTCTTTACAGACAACTTCCCCTTTTTCTCTGTTCCAGAATAGGTTTATTCCAGCACATTCTGGACATTTTTTTATTAGTTCAGGCATATTTTCATCCTCGCATAGGTTTAAGTAATATTATACTTTACTTTTTATTGTTCTCCCACCACCCCTATTAACCGGGAATTACAATATATTTATATATAATATAGAGAATTCATTTATAAAGCTTTCTATTTTTATTCTCTTTTGCGAAAGCCTTAAATATTTAACTGAGAAAGATTTATAAGATTAACTTATTGGTTGTTAATCCTATATCTAAGTCAGGTTTTGGTACATATTATTGAAAGTATCTATTGTTGATTATTTATGATTCTTAAGATATAAACATCTTAATCATATCTTTAAGTCAGACTTTGATATATATCATTTAAAGCCTGCAAATTTTTTTAATATTTCCAAAAAGCAAAATAAGATTCAATCCTATTTGTGGCACTCACAGCTTCGCTGTTCGTGCACAGCCTCTCTTCGATTTAAGTCGAGTTCTGGCTTTGATGCAATCTACTGGTCATCTATCTAAGTCAACTGAGCACTAAACGCCTCTGTCTCAGTGGTAAGGTTAGCGAGCAAAGCGAGCGTTATGAATTAGGAATGAATAATCTTATTCATAAGGCAGCTTAACTGACTTAGAGAATAAGATTGAAAATTTTTAATAAAGAAATAATACTATAAGAAATCCAATTGACATATGATTCAAGACTATATTTTCAAAACTTAGCCAGAAATCAACATTTTAATAGATAGTTTTAAAAATAAACCAATATCTCCTGATATTATGCCAGCGTCGCATAACCCGGTATTGCGTCGGCCTTGAGCCTAACTGGTGATTTGATTGATCTTGAAATGATCCAGACGAAAGCAAGCCGATTTCCTAACGGATATCCCGGTCAGTTTGATGTAAGAGCATCAACTGGGGAAATTCAAATCCGGGCGCTGGCGTATTTTACTTTTCTTAACAAAATTTCTTATCACATTCTCTAAGATTTGCATTTAAATGATATACAAAAAACTAGCAAAATCAGAGCCAGAACACTGATTTAGTCAATAAGATTAAGGTGATTTTTTAACTTATTTAAATTAGGCGTCTACATTTACTTGTTTTTGTAGTCAACTATCTCAAAGAATTCATGCTTTTTGTCTATCTTTAACTTAAGATCTGGCTTTGCTTTTTGATATATCAACAAAGTTATAGGAATATAATGCTTTACAAAATCATATACTTCTTCTTTGCTCATGCCTTTGCCTTTTTTCTTTTTCAAAGACACTTCCTGTTCATACCTCCACTTGTAATGCAATTCCAGCTCTTCTGCCTTCAGAACAATAAACATGTCAAGATAATCCCATAATCTCTCATAGCCTGAACAAAAATTCATCATATCTTTAAGATCAGAAACATCAAACCAGGATGTATCGACATCATGATTCCTGCATATCTTCAATAATTCCTTAGGCTCTATACATGGCATTCCCAGGATCCAGCCTTCAAAAAATACAAAATCAGGCCTTTTTTCAGCCTTTACTTCCCCAGAGATATCTCCTGCAGCATCATGCAAAGATTTGTCAAATATGGGAATCTTAAACTTCTCTCCTTTTTTAATCTTATCAAAAACCTCACTAAGATACTCAATCCTATGCGTGCCAGGCATTCCTCTTGCTATCTGATAAAAAGGATTGTCTTTAAACTTCTTAGCTAAAGATGTCCTTTCATCATAGGATTTGTAAAAATCATCTATAGAAAAACTGATAGAACTATAATTCAGCTTATCAAGAATATTTTTCAGATATTTTACTAATGTTGTCTTTCCAGTTCCCTGGCCTCCCTGGATACCTATAATCGATGTTTTGTTCTTATCATACTTCTCGATTATCTTCTCTACCAGTGAGGCTATGAAATTATCAAATTCTTTTTTGGAATAGTGCTTATCCTGAATATATGCCTCTTTTATTTTCATATTATCTTCAGTATCTCTTTCAGTTTTTTAATCCTGTAATCCGGCTCAACATCAACTTCTCCTTTTCTTAGCCTTACTTCTGGGCTTTCAAAAAGGCATGCCTTAAACCCTGCTTTTTTAGAAGCTTCTATATCTTTCAGCATGTCATTGCCTACATAGATCGCTTCTGAAGCATCTATGCCTTTTTCTTTTAACTTCTCTTTCAGCATCAGGAATACCTCCACATTAGGCTTTGAAAATCCTATCTTATAGGAAAATAACAATATATCTTCATCAAAATAATCCTCTAACTTCGCATCAAGAAGGTTATCCATGTCTATCAATGTATAGAACTGCGCATTTGATACTATTCCCAGCTTAGCTTTTTTCTTAAGCTCTTTAAGCGTGTCTTCTGCAGAAGGATACAGTATATGCTTTCCATTGAAATGATTGTGGTCATAAGCTATCTCAACAAGAAGATCTTCATCATGTTCATGGCCTATCTCATCAAGTATCATACCCCATATCTCTACTATATTAACTTCAGGATGCTCTATGCCTTTTTTTTCCTTTTCCTGATGTACCTTATCTATATTATCTTCAAAAAGCTCAAGCAGATGTTCAGAACTTGCCTCAAGATCATATTTTTCTTTTACTCTGGAAAAAGATTTCAGCAAAAGTTCTTCTTCCTCAAGAGAATCGTCTAAGTCTCCTGTCTCAGTCTTCAACAAAGTCCCGTATATGTCAAATATGACTGCTTTTATCATTTTCTGAAATATCCTATAAGTTCCTTGTTGTCTATCTCAACATCGGCATAAGACAGTTTCTTTGCCTTTTCTATTATCTTAAAAAGCCTGTCTGCATAAGCTTTCAATGAATAGTTCTCTATTATCTTTTTTTTGTTATGCTCGACAATATTATATCCATCATAAAGGAGATCTATCATCTTTTGAAGCTGTTCTTTTAATGCATCATAATCTGCTTTCTCCAGCAGTTCAAACTGTTTATCATAAGAATAATCTGCAAAATCATTTCCATCTATATCTATATTATCATAAAAATGCTCAATCTCCAGACCATTCTTTTCAAGGTCCTCAAAGATGAAATCAATGCCCCTTCCGATAACTTTCTTTCCTGCAACCCATCCTTCTAGAAATGTAAATCCAAAACCTTCCTGGATAGATGTTGTTATTATAGCATCAGCAATGCCAAACAGATCATTCATCCCATACATATCTTTGCTCTCTTCAGGAGATATAAGCTCATAACCAAACCCTATAACCACAGGAAGCCCATGCCCTTTCACATATCTCTTGACTTTCTCAGAATATTCCCTGTCAGCAGGAGAATGCGCATCTAATGTGATAAACAGCTGCCACTCGTCTTTTATGCTGTTCAAAAGTTTCAAGATAAGAAGAGCCTCTATCACATTCTTCCTTCTTATGACCTTTACAGGATAGGCCAATCTTTTTCTATCTTTTTCAAACCTATAGCTGTTAGCTTCAGCATATTTTCCAATATCTTCAATAAGGCCTTTGCAATCTTTGGGCTTAGCAGAAAGCTTTTCAGTATCTATCCCGTTTGGGAAAAGAGATATTCTTTCTTCAGGGATCCCTGTCTTCTCAAGCAGTCCTTTGTCTCTTGAGTTTATAGTACAATAGAGAATATTCTTTCCCAAAGGATAAGCTATAGAAGCTCCGAACTTTCTGTCTTCTTTTCCAGTACAGTTCAGCATAAGATTTAGCCTGTCCTCGCGGTTCTCTTCTGCAAAATCATGCACCTGAAATATAAGCGTGAAATCTTCTTCTTCCAGCTCTTTTGCAAGCATCCCAAGTGCAGCTCCAAGATAAGAGTTCTTGAGAAGATTTATGTTATGGCAGTGCATCACACACTCTTCAGAAAGATCCAGCCTGCTTTTTATCTTATCCTTGATTTCTGCAGCCCTCTCCAGAAGCTTTTCTTTATTTTCGAATGTCTTTTCATCATAGCCAACTTCAGGGATGTTGATAACTTTAACATCTTTGTTCTCATAAACAGCTTTTTCACTTGAATAGATAAGATTAAGATCCATAGAACTGTATTTCTTCAGGCACGAGAAAACATTCTCTATGACAAAAAACACACCACTGTGCTTCATATGATAATGCAGAGCATAATAATTTACCATCTGAAAGTCAAATACCCGGATGTTTAAAATATTTTTCTTTTAAGATGCCTGAGTAGCCAGCTAAAATTTCTTAGAACTCAGCGCCTCTGTTTCAGATGTAGAGTCAGCGAGCAAAGCGAGCGTTATAAATAATTATTGTTAAATTATTATTTTTGAATAATAATTGCAGGGCAACTCTGTTGACCTAGAAATAATTATCGCAAGGCAGGTTTTCCTGACTTAGAGATTAGGATTTTTAGATTATTCTCATAAGGAAACTCATTGAACTAAAGATTAAGAGTGATTTTATTTAATAATAAGATAGAGTCTAAAAATCTATAATAGAAAGATTTATTAATAAGTGTCTAACTAATTAAACCTAAAAGGTGTTATCCATAAATGAAAGTTGAAGAATGGTTTGAAAGGAACAAGTTCAAACACGACAGCTTCAGAGATATAAAAAAGCTTGCTGAACTAAAGAGAAGAAAGAGAAAAAAGATTTCTGTTGTTATCCCTACGCTAAATGAAGAATCAACTATAGGCAGGGTCATCACAACCATAAAAAAGCCCCTCATGGAAAAGAGGAAACTGGTCGATGAGATAATTGTCGTTGATTCTGGCAGCACAGATGATACAGGAAAGCAGGCTGTCAAGCACGGAGCAAAATTCTATCTTGCTTCAGACTATCTAAAGAAAAGAGGAAAAGCAAGAGGAAAAGGAGAGAACCTCTGGAAATCATTATATCTTGCAGAAGGAGATATTATCTGCTGGGTGGATGCAGACATAAAGAATATACATCCAAGATTTGTCTACGGACTTGTAGGGCCTCTGCTTACCCAGGATAAGGTAAAGTTCACAAAAGCATTCTATCAAAGGCCTATAAAAGTGGGTCAGGAACTGGTTCCTTTAGGAGGGGGAAGGGTTACAGAATTGACTATAAGGCCGTTGTTTAACATGTACTTCCCCAGATTGTCTGGCTTTATCCAGCCGTTGTCAGGAGAATATGCAGGAGAAAGGGAAGTTTTTGAAAAGATTCCTTTTTTCACAGGATATGGTGTTGAAACAGCCATGCTTATAGATATCGTCAAGAAATTCGGGCTTAAGGCATGTGCCCAGGTTGACCTTAAGAAAAGAGTCCACAAGAACCAGCCTCTTTCAAGCCTTAGCAAGATGGCTTTCGGAATACTTCAGGTATTTGCAAAAAGGGCAAATACACTTGGAAAGCTTATACAGGTTAAAAATGTAAAGAAAAACCTAAGGATTATGGAGCATGACAGAAAAGGAAACTATTATCTCAAGAAGATAGATGTTCCTGAAAAACAGAGACCTCCTATAATAACACTTCCTGAATACAGGAAAAAGTTCAAGAGAGAGCCTTCCTGGACATATATAAAATGAAGATAGCATTTTTGCATTATAACATAGGTCATAGGGATGGAGTTAATTCTGTTATGAGGGCAAATGCCCACAGCCTTCTTGAAAAATATAAGAAATGCAGGATATATTTTGTAGGATCTTCAGTAAGGCCGCTGATAGAGGAGCACAAGGACAGGGTTGAGCAGATAGATGTTCCTGAGATGGATATACTGAAGAAAAGCAAGGTTGAAGATTACTCTAAACAGGAAGTGTATGATTATATGAAAGAAGGAGTTGATCTTTTCCATAAGCTTGATGAGATACTCGAAGACATGGATTATGTTATATTTGAAAATCCAAACATAGGAGTTCATCCTGCTGTAACCTATGCATACTACAGGCTTGTAATCAAAAACGCACAAAGGGGCATTAAAAGAAAACTGACATATAGGATGCATGATTTTGCAGAGGACAGAAGAGGAAATTTCATAAATCTGATGAAGTTCAGAGGTTCAGAATCCTCGCCTTACTGGCATAAGGTAATATTCCCAAGAGCGGAGAATCTCAGCTTTATAGTTATCAACAAGAAAGACTTTACAAAGCTGCAGTCCCACGGCATAATCGAGAACAACAGGCCTTTCTATCTTCCGAATCCTGTGAATGACAGGCTTTATTATGATGATAAGGAAACAAGCGAGAAGCTCAGAAAAAAGCTGATAAAAAAATACAGCCTCAACAAATATTCAAAGTTTCTTTTCTATCCTGTAAGGATAGTTCCCAGGAAAAATGTCGAAGAGGCAATATTTCTTACCCAGCTTCTTAATATAAAATTCAATGAAAACTATGTTCTTGTAGCGAGCTTAAAGCCAAAAGGAAAAGCAGACCTTGAGTATTTCAATACACTTAAGAAGTTTGTAAAAGAGCATAAGCTTCCGGTAATATTGGGGATAAATGACATGGTAACATTGAAAAGAACATATACAAAATCAAAAAATATTAAGACCTTTGGGCTGGGAGATATGTATAACCTCTGCGATAAGGTTATCTCGACTTCAACTCTTGAAGGGTTTGGGCTGTTTTTCATAGAATCATGGTTCTTCAACAAAGCGATAATAGGAAGAGACCTTCCGGATATTACCTCTGATTTCAAGAACAAGGGAATAAACCTTGAGCATCTCTATAATGCTTTGTTTGTGGATGGTTCTGATTTCAAGGACTTTGGAACATTGTCAAAAAGGCTCAATCTTATACTCAAGCTGGATGACAGCAAATTCTTACAGCAGCTTGAAGATAACAATAAACAAACTTTTGCAGGATTCTATGATCCGATAAACACTGAAGACGAGGAAAAGCTGATAAAGAAGAACAGAAAACTTGTGCTTGACAATTATTCTACAGATGTCCTAGCAAAAGAGCTTAAAAAGATACTTGACAAGACTCCCTCAAGGCTTGAGTTTAAGAAGTAAATTCTTTTCTTTTTTTAAAGAATTTTTTTGCCTGTTTTTTTATCTCTTTCTCAGCCATCTTCTGGCTCATCTTTTCAGTCTCTTCTATGAAAGAATAGACTCTCATGAAATAAAGATAGCTGAAAGCTTCAAGATAGCTTTTTGAAGATTTGAAATTCTCAAGGAATGAATAGACTATACTGCACCAGGTTCCAGCATCTGTCTTTTTTTCAGGATCAATCCCTGGAATAACTTTTTCATAAATCTTTTTGTTTTGCCTTATGCCTTCAAGAGCTTTTTTCTTTATCTTTTTCTTGTCCACACCAAGATTCTGAGGTTTTTCATATGTCTTGTTCAGTATCCTTGCTTTTTTTACAGTCTTCTGCTTTTTTATGAACTTTCTGTCTTTTCTTATATCATAAAACAAAGTATCTACAACTTCCCTGAACATCCTGTTTAAGCTGGGAGCAGAAGGCTTGTGTTTTTTTGTTCCTAACCCGACCTGGCATATCTTAGCTTTTTCAATAACTGCTGTGGTTGTCATAAAATTGTCTATTCCGAATTGTCTTGTACTTTTCCTCCACCTTTGTTTAAGCCATATCCTGACCATGTTCAGGCCAAATGAAAACTCTCCTCCTATCGGCTGCCTGATGTCTCTGCAGTAAAGCCCATACACAAGAGGATAGACAATGTTGTTTGTTATCGTTCCATCATACTTATGCCTTGAGTAAAAAGGTGTGCAGAAATCATACCCTTTTTCAAGAGGATTTATCATAAGCTTTACCCACTCAGGCCTTATGCTCTTAAGGTCTGAATCGACAGTCATGCCATACTTTACCTTGTTTTTTTTCATGAACTCAAAGAGAAGCTTAAGAACATTTCCTTTTCCAGTTATATCTTTTTCCCAAAGCTGCAGCTTTTCTGTCTTTGTTTTTGTATTGTAGAAAACATCTCTTGTATCATCGCTGCTGCCTCCGTCAAGGTTTACTATGACTGCTTTCTTTCCTGGATAGTATCTTTGAAGCCCCTTGTCTACCTGTTTTATCACGAAAGATATCCTTTTTCCTTCATTATAACTAGGAATTCCTACAGCAATATCATACATAAGAAAAAGATTTTTTTTTGGATTATATAAAAGTTTGCATGTATTTTTTCCGTAATTTTTTAAACCCTGTTTTTTATCTGAAAACTATGGATAATGAAAATTTTGCTTTGGAAAACTTAAGGAAAGCATTGAACTATCTGGATAAGAAAGAGCCCTCTTCAAAAAGCGGCAGGTTTATAGTATCCCGCAGAGAACACTTACTTAAGAAACAGGGCTGTGATGAAGACGATATAGCAAAGGCTCATGATATACTTTCAGAAGAATACAGCCATCTTTATGTTTCATACAGGCTTGCTGAAAATAAGCTAAATGAAGATAAAAACAATTCTGAAGATTATTCAGGCGAGACAGTGGATTTTGTAGAGAAATCTAAAGAAAGTATAGATGGGTTTTTTTAGGAGACTGTTAAGCTTGTTGATACTTCATTGTTGCTTTCATCTATCTCCTGAATATTTCTATTATGGTCTATAACTATCCTTGGATAATATGTTCCTGCATTTGAATAGCTTACTGTTTTTACTATAAATATCCTTTTTCCAACAGAGAGATTGGAGACAACACCTGTCTTGTCTGGATCAGAGCTGCCTGTATATAATCTGTATCCTATATCAGAAGCATCTTTTTCTCCTATACTCTCTATGTCAAATACCATAGTTATAGAATCTCCTGCTGATGGTGATTTAGGATACTGGTTAAAGAGATATTTTGCCTTTAGATCCGGAAGATCAGTCAAGGTCTCATCAACACAGCTTCCTCCTATGCATCCATCTGAACAGGATTCTTTAAGTTTAGAAACATCTGTATAATCACAGTTTCCTGAATTGCAGCTCCATGTACGGTATAACTGATAAACATCTCCATCACTGCAGTACTGGCTGCTTATCCAGCTGTTATCTCCGCAGTCAGCAGCAGATGAGCATTCCAAAACAAGGCACTTGCCGCTTGAACAGCCATCTGCGCATGATTTTTTTCTTTCTCTTCATCTGTATATCTGCAGTAGGCGTCGTCGGTTGATGGATTATGGCATGCCCATGTCCTGTAAGCCTGATAGACAGCTCCTGCATCACAATAAGCTTCTCCAATATAGCCTTCACTGCCACAGCCTGAATCTGAACTACATGCATATTCATCATCTTTTTCAATGCAATATCCGCTGCTGCACCTATCATCTCCGCAGTCTTTGACCTTCTTTTTTAGGGTTTCAGAATTGCAGGAAGCAGAAGCAGTTCCAGAATTCAGGCAGTCATATTTAGTGTAATCTCTGTAAGCATCCCCGTTTTCACAATACCTTGTTCCATCCCATCCGTCATCCCCGCAGTCAGAATCATCATCACAAAGATCTGCAAAAACATTTCCAGCTAGCAAGATAGATAAGATAGCTATCCCTATAGATAAATTTAGCCTTTTATTTATTTAATCCACCCCAAACAATACATATTGGAGTTATAACTATAAAAAATTTTCGCAAAAATCCCTTTTAAACAAAAACCTTTTAAATCATCAGGGATTAGGTAGATAGATGGTATCAATATTTCAGGCATTAATACTCGGTATAATTCAGGGGATAACAGAATGGCTCCCTGTATCTTCTTCAGGCCATCTAGTTCTTATGCAGAATCTTTTTGGACTTGAGCCGCCAGTTATATTTGATCTTGTGCTCCATATAGGAAGTCTGCTTGTTGTTTTCATAGTCTTCTGGAAAGACATCAAGGAACTTGTTTTGGGAGTCATAAAAAAAGACAGGAAATATCTTTCTTATGCTTTATTCCTTATCCTTTCTACGATCCCGATAGGTTTTGTAGGAATAATATTCAACAGCCAGATAAAAGCTGTATTCAATGATCCAAGGACAGTCGGTTTTTCTTTGCTTTTTACAGCGATGCTGCTTTTCCTTTCAAGGTTCCCTAAAAAGAAGAACAAGAGACTAAACCTGAAGAACATACTGGTCATAGGTTTTGCCCAGGCACTTGCTATCCTTCCTGGAGTCTCAAGATCAGGCTCCACGATCTCAGTAGGTCTTATCCAGGGAGTAAACAGGGAAGAAGCAGCAAGATTTTCATTTCTTATGTTTATCCCAGCAATATTAGGGGCCACATTGATGGAGATAAAAGATATAGCAGCACTCACAGCAGACATTCCTGCCCTGGTGATAGGCACTTTGGCAGCAGTTATAACAGGAGTCATATCATTAAAACTTCTATTGGCAATAATAAAAAAAGACAGTTTCCATCATTTTGCATGGTACTGCCTGGCTCTTGGAATAGTTATTCTTTTGATTATATAATACATGACTAATCCATGCCAAATACAGCAACAAAAACTTATATTAACCTATTATCTTCTTTTAGATAAGAATGAACCATTACAAAAATATAGCCTTGCCAGATGATCTGATTGAAAAAATAGACTCAATAATAAAGAATTCTAAAATGGGTTATAAAACAAGAGGGGAGTTTGTAAAAGAAGCTGTTCGAAATTTATTAAAAGAACTTTCTAAATGAATTCTTCACTAGTAACAGATACATAACCCATCCATCCATAGGTTACCAAAAAGAATTATTAAGAACAAAGACTTTTTTTAGACCTATGAGAAAGTATACCAATGTTGCATTGCCTGAAGATCTAATTGGGCAGATTGATGCTATCATAAAAAAAACAGGCCTTGGCTATAAGTCAAGAGGCGAGTTTGTAAAAGAAGCAGTAAGAAACCTGCTGAAAGACATCAAGAAGCTTGAATAACTTCATTCTTCTTCTATTTCTTCATATTCATCATCAGTTTTCATCTTATGTTTGTAAAGACAGTTTCCTGCGGATAGACTTCTACTCCTTTGTTGGTTATCTGGTAGTATCTTATCTCTTTGTCATGGTTAGTTCCTCTCATCTTCCTGACAGTTATACCCGGGATAAATTTATTCCTCTGTCTTACAAGATAAAGGACAATCACACCATCCACTACAAACTCTTCTATACCATACCTGCTTAAGTCCATGCTTCCTTCTTTTGTTTCTGATATAAAAAAAGAAGTGCATCCCAGAGAGGACAATGAATTTGATATCATAGCCAGAGCCTTCCTTCTTTCATCTTCGTCCTTGGAAAGCATGGTAAGAAGGTTAACAGAATCTATAACAACCCTTTTTATCTTCTTTTCCTTCACAACCTCTTCTATCTCTTCGGTTAGATTTTTTATGCTTGCATCTACCCTGTCCATATAACCTCTCAGGCCTGCAATAGGTCCGCCTATAAGTGTAAATCTCCCTGTTTTTTCAGCTTCATGGAGATCCATGCCAAACTCACTCATGTCTGCATAGAACTTTTCTTTTGTCTCTTCAAGGGTTATATACAGTCCAGGCTCGCCATATTTCATGGCGCCGTTATACAGAAACTGCATAGATAATGTGCTTTTTCCTGATCCACAAGGTCCTGACAGCAGGATATTCCTTCCCTGCACTATACCTCCTTTTAGCATCTTGTCCAATCCGCCTATACCTGTAAACATCTTCATCTATAATCGCCTCTTAATATGTATCTTTTCTTTTTTTTCAATATTGGTTTTGCCCATCCCAGCAGAAAGAACACCAGTATTCCAAAGACAAGCCCTGAAAAATGAGATATCCCTTGTTTAAAAGCAAACATAAATTCTTCTCCAAATCCGTAGGAAAGGTAGTTCAGGATGCTGCCCATGAAGGTAAGCCCTGTAAGAAGCAGGATGATTACCTTTCCGTTTATCTTGTATTTCTTCGTCTCCTGGCTTATGAGCCCAAATCCTCCGAATATAGCATTTGAAGCGCCTAATGCAGTAAAGCTCATCAGCAGCCAGACAGGCAGAACTGAAAAAAAACCAGAAGAAAGATATGCAGATGAAAAATCAGAAAAAGCTGTCTTTAATTCCATCCCAATAAATGCGACAAGTCCCAGCCCAAGGATATTCTCGATAAGATGCTTCAGGTTAAGGTGCGCAAAAGGATAAGAGATATATCTCCAGAATTCTGAGGGCTTGTCAGGATCAAGGGAAAGCTTTTCAGCGCTTTCCGGAATAAGGAATACAGAAACATAGACCGCAGCCAAAACTCCTGCGAATATAAGTATCTTATTCATTTCCCCCTCTCAGAACAAGCTTCTTCAGCTTGTTCTTGGATTTTCTTATGTATGCAAGCAGAAAGATTCCGACAGTGATGATCCCTGCTCCGACTCCAAGCTCAACAACCTGCGCCTTGTCCATAAGTATACATATTAAAAAACCGATTATAATACTGTCTTTTTATAAACAGGAAAATAATAACATTCTCCACTGGAAGAAGATTATTCCTCCAGAAAGATTATATGTTTCATGCTTTCTATTGTCTGCCTTATATTTAACTTGTTCGCAGCCAATATCCCTATAATCATTAAGAAGATCCACGCTCCCAGCAGAAGGACCTCTATGATTACCTTGTCAAAAGACACACCATATATCATGGATTTTCTTAATGCAGTCTCAGCAATCACAAATGGATTATATTGTGAGGCTTTGTACAAAAATCCTGACATAGCCTCGACAGGCAGGATTGTATTTGAGAAAAAGAGCATGGCACTGGTGGTTATTATCGAGGATAATATGCTTCCTTCTTCAGAATTGAAGATACTCCCTATTAATATCCCCAGCAGTATAAAAAAACAAGCCACAGCCCCGAGTATCAAGACAGTATTGAGATTTACTATAAACTCCACGCTAAATACAGCTATAGATACTCCGATAAAAAGGGAAAGCTGTATAAGGATGATGATAAAATCAGTTATAAATCTCATAACCAGGAATATTATCCTGTTGGTAGGAGAGATAAAATTCCTGAAAAATGCATTGTCCTTTTTCTCGATTATTATATTTGTGCTGGACAGCAGTACTGAACCGAACATTATGATCAGGACAAGCAGTGTGGGAAATATGCTGTTCAGATGCGTCTTTTCAGGGGCAACAGGCCTTATGTTAGTTATAAGGGGATTAACTATCTTTGTAGCATTTCTTATGTCTATGTCCTTTGATTTTGAATAGGTCTCTTTGATGCCAGTACTGGCCAGCTCCAGCTGTTTCTTGTCATCATCAGCATTCTCATCTGCCTGCTCCAGCCTGCCCGCCATATCCTCCAGTATGCCCTTGATCATGCCTGTCTTATCTTCCAGATCATCTGAGATAGAAGTTACGTCTTTCCAGAATTCTTCATCAAAGACATCAGATTTTTCTATCTTGTCTTCTGCTTCTTCAAGCAGCTGGTCTATCTCTTCAATATCAGCCAGCCAGCCCCCTTCTCCAAGCTTGTCTTCTGCATCTTCAAGTATATCCCTGCTCTCATCTATCAGTTCAGCAAGCTCTTCAGCAAGCTCTTCAGATTTCCTTCCTTCCTTGATCCATGATCCCATCTCTTTTATCCTGGCTGACATATCATTGATGATGATGATAAGCCTGTTTACATCCCTGATAGTATCTTCCAGCATCTTTTTGGAATCAGCATTGTTCTCTGTTAGCAGGTCTATCTTTTCGCTGCTTCTTGTGCTCAATTCACTTATATGCTCAAGCCTGTCCAGCAGCGCTTCTGTAAGCCCCAGGCTTATCCTCGAAGATTCTTCTTCTATGTCTTTTGAGACAAGATTTATGATATCTTCTGCAAGATTTGCCTTTGATTTATCCACATATGCTGTAATGCCTTTGGATTCTTTTATCTTAAGATTTGAAGGTATTATAAGGCATGCATGGTTCCTTCCCATCCTGATATTGTCTATGCATCCTGCTTCGCTTTCAGACTTTATCACATAAAATCCGTTGTTTTCAAGCCTGTCCAGCAGCGCATCGCTAAGCTCATTGTATTCTTCTGAATAGCAGGCGATCGAGATATCATTCAGTCCTGTATTGTTAAAAGCAAGGCCCAGCAGGAAGATAAGCAGCAAAGGCCCGAAAAATATGGCGAGAACAGTATTTTTTGATCTCCACAGAAGGATAAAATTCTTCTTGAGTATTTCCTTGAACTTATTAATCTTGTTTCTGAGCATCTTCATATAACAAATACATATCTTTTTTCTTTTTTACAGGCTTTACTTTCTTATCTTCCAGGACAAACAGCCTGCTGCATACAGCAAAAAGCTCCTCAGGAAGATGGGAAGAGATGATGATTGTTTTTCCTTTTTTCTTGTTGAGAAACCGGATAAGATCCCATATCTTTTTTCTTAATCCTGGATCCAGGTCAGCTGTTGGCTCATCGACTACGAGTATATCTGGATCATGCACTATTGAACAGGCAATATCCAGCCTTTTCTGCATCCCCTGTGATAGGCTTGAAGATATCGTATCCTTATCATCCTGCAGCCCTACTTCCTGCAGGATATTGTCTATAGTATTGTCAAGATTAGCCTTTGGCATCTCATGAAGCGAAGCGAAATATATAAGGTTCTCCTTGACTGTAAGCCTTGAATAAAAGCTTTTTTCCTGAGTAGAAAAGCCGAAATAGCTGAAATGTCTTGACCTGTTTATCTTCTCCCTATCAAATGATATATCTCCTCCATCCTTCTTAAGAAACTCTACGATTATCTTCAGCAGGGTGGTCTTGCCTGCTCCGCTTTTTCCGACTATGCCTATCACTTCCCCTTCTTTAATCTCCAGACTTATGTCTTCAAGAACAGCCTTGCTCCCAAAGTTTTTTCTGACACCATTTAGACATATCAGGTCGTTTTTCCCCATTTAACATCCAGACAAGTTCAGGAATCTTAAAACTGTTTTTTCCCCTAAAAAAAGAGAATCTTTGTTTCTTATCATAAAAACAAGAAAAAATAAATTATACAATATTACTCAGCAATGATATTTAACAACAGGGTGGGAATATGAGTGATGCATGGAAAAATCGAGTAATTGATATCCTTAAAGAAAATACAAACGGCCTGACTATAAGCGAATTAAAAGATCTTGCAGGCACGACAAGGCATACTGTTTCTATAGCCTTGGCTGAACTTAAAGGAGAAGGAAAGATATCAATAAGAAAAATAGGGATGGCAAAACTCCATTACCTGGATGATATTAAAGATGATAATGCTAAAGTATAATGTTATGTTAGAATGGGTTAAAAAAAACAGGAAAAAACTGTTTCTGCTCATATTTCTTGCTCTCTTATTTTACGGTTCTTTGATAAGACTTTACGGTTTGGAAGAAAACTCTTTTTGGATAGATGAATCAATGTCTGCTTTGGCAGCAAAAAAGATACACGAAAACGGCTATCCATTATTAGAAAGCGGATTTGTATATTCAAGAGCACCTGTTTTTCATTATCTGATGTCTGGATTTCTTTTTTTTGGATACAATGAGTTTAATGCAAGATTGATCTCAGTATTATTTGGGGTAGCCACATGTATCCTGATTTATTTTATCGCTGCAGAATATAATAAAGACGCAGCATGGCTTGCTTTCACATTCTCCTTGTTTCTGGAGATATTTATAGTTTATTCAAGGCAGGCAAGGATGTACCAGATGGAGATGTTCTTGTTTTTTTTGACTGTATTTCTTGTCTATAAAAGCCTCTATAGGAAGACACATCTTTTGGGGGCTGGAGTATCTTTCTTGCTGGCTTACAACACCCATCCTGTAGCGCTTCTGCTCCTGCCTTTTTTCTTTTATTCTTTCTTAAAGAACAGGATGAACAAGTGGATATATATCGCTGCAGGGCTGGTCTCATTGTATCTTGCATATTCCCTGCTGGAAAGGCTAAGCGATTTCAGGCTTTTTTATCTGGCAGACTATATTCTTTATCTCAGGTATTATGCACCCTTTGTTCTTGTTTCATTGGCAGGTTTTATAATTACATTGAAAAAAAGATTAACATTGTTTTTGGGTTTATCTGCTGTTCTTATTTTTGCCGCAGTAAGTTTTGAAAAACTATTTGCATTAAGATATGTCTATCTTGTTTTTTTTCCGATGGTGGTCCTTGCATCTGTAGCATTATCCCGGATAAGGTTCAGATGGGTTGTAGCAGGGCTTTATATCCTTTGGCTTTCAAATATCTTTACTCCGATAACATATTCTTTTGTCCTGGCTCCGGAAATGATAGTTTCCCATAATGACATTACATCTCCAAGGGCAGGATTCAGGCAGATCTACCAGGAAATTGAGGGCATATATGAGGATGAAACATTGATAGTTTCTATAACCTCTGAATCCGGATGGTATTTTAAGAATCCAGATTATTGGATATATTTTTCATTTAACAGGATACCTGTGCCTGCAGAAAAGAGCTTTACAGTATATAACGGCAGGGATATCTATACAGGAGCAGATATAATCTATGATGCAGATGATCTCAACGATATAAAAGAAAAAAAGATTATTGTTATCGATGACTGGGCAGCAGGAAGGATAGATCCAGGAATAAACTCTGTTTTAGATAATTGCAAGATAATCTCAGAAAAAGAGGGCATAAAAGCATACAGGTGTTAAGATGGATATATCTATAATAATCCCGGCATATGATGAAGAAGACAATGTTCTGCCTCTTTATGACAAAATAAAAGAAGTGATGGAAAACATGCCTTCCTATTTTAAAAAGCTCGATCAGAAAGATCTTAGCAAAAGATACAAGTCATATGAGATTATATTTATAGATGACGGAAGCTCTGACATGACTTTTGAAAATCTAAAGAAGATAAAAGACAGGAACGTCAGGCTCATAAGGTTCAGGAAGAATTTCGGCCAGTCTGCAGCATGGCTTGCAGGATTCCATCATGCTCAAGGGGATGTAGTATTCACTATGGATTCAGACCTTCAAAATGACCCAAAAGACATCCCCCGGCTTCTGGCAAAACTGGAAGAAGGGTATGACTGTATTTCAGGATGGAGGCGCAAAAGGAAAGACTCATTGTCAAAACATATATTCTCTAGAATAAGCAATCTGCTTAGACACAAGCTGATCAATGATAATGTCCATGATTCAGGATGCAGCCTGAAAGCGTACAGAAAAGAATGCCTTAAAGATATAGAGCTTTATGGGGAGATGCACAGATATATAACTTCTTTGATAAAACTAAGGGGATTTAGGATCGGGGAGATAAAAGTCAGGCACATGCCGAGGATACACAACAAGACAAAATATAATCTTTACAGGATCATAAAAGGGTTCCTTGATCTGTGGAATGTCTGGTTCTGGCAGAAATTCTCAGGCAGGCCTTTGCATCTTTTTGGAGCATTGGGAATATTGATAATCTCCTTTGGGTTGATAGGAGGATTTTTTTCTGTTTATATGAAGATCTTTAGAAAGGTTGACCTGTCAGATACATTCCTGCCGGTTATTGCGATATTTTCAGTGATGGTAGGGATACAACTGTTAGTTTCAGGAATTTTGGGGGATATAATAATAAAAAATTATCACAGGATAAGCGGCAAGAAAGGCTATGAATTAAGAGAGGTAATCCAAAGAAGATGAAGATACTGATGCTTAATTATGAATTTCCTCCTGTTGGCGGAGGAGCAGCTAATGCAAACTATAATCTACTAAAGGAGTTTGCTAAAGACAAAGATATTGAGATAGATCTAATAACATCTTCTCAAGATAAATTTAATTTTGAAGCCTTTTCAGAGAATATCAGAGTATTCAAGCTGGATGTAAAGAAGGAAAATAAACATTACTGGAAGATGGCTGAACTCTTTAGATGGAGCTTAAAAGCATATATTCTTTCAAAAAAGCTTATCAAAAATAAAAGATACAATCTTTGCCATTGCTGGTTTGGATGGCCTTCTGGATTGATTGGATATAAGCTAAGGAAAAAGATGCCCTATATTGTTGCTCTAAGAGGAAGCGATGTTCCTGGCTATAATACAAGGCTAAGGAGCCTTGATAATATCTTGTTCAGGCCTCTTTCCAAAAAAATCTGGGGAAGCGCCGAAAATGTTATTGCAAATTCAGATGGTCTAAAAAGACTAGCATCAAAGACATCCAATTGCAAGATTAATGTGATATATAATGGGATAGATGTGCAGGAATTTAATCCTGGGTACAGGACAAAAAAAGAATTAAGGATATTGAGCACATCAAGGCTGATAAGGAGAAAAGGGATAAAATACCTGATAGGAGCCATATGTGATTTGAAGGATGTAAGGCTGGATATTTTCGGAGATGGAAATTTAAGGACAGAGCTTGAAAGTCTTGTTTCCGGGAGAGGCATAAAAAATAAGGTTGTTTTCCATGGAAATATCCATCATCCAGAATTAAAAAGATACTATCAGGAGGCAGATGTCTTTGTCCTGCCTTCCCTGAACGAAGGGATGAGCAATTCCCTGCTAGAGGCCATGGCTTCAGGCCTTGCGGTTATAACAACAGATACAGGAGGAACAAAAGAGCTGATAAAAGATAACGGCTTTGTTGTAAAAAAAGAATCTTCTAAAGCGATCTCTGAGAAATTAAGATTGTTTGAGTCCAAAAGAGATCTTGTTATTTCGATGGGAAAGCAATCGAGAAAGATTGCTGAGAACATGAGCTGGAAAAAAACTGCTGAAAGATACTGGAGGATTTATGATGAACTGGCGTAAGCCCATAATTTATAGTTTGCTTTATTTATCCGGAAGCAATATCCTTGGATATCTGGATGAAATCAAAAAGATAGAAAACTATCCTGAAGAAAAGATAAGAAGATATCAGGAAAGAAAATTAAAAAAGATATTGTTGCATGCCTGTAAAAATGTTCCTTATTACCGGAAGACCCTAAAAAAAGCAGAAGTTGTAAAAAACAGCAGAATAGATCTTGAAAATTTTGAAAATATCCCTTTTTTAACAAAAAACATCATCAGGAAACAGGGGAAAAATATTTATTCTAAGGATTATAGAAAAAGAAAACCCTATGAGAATACATCAGGCGGCTCTACTGGAGAGCCTGTAAGGTTTATTCAGGATAAGAGATACAATGAATGGAATATTGCAAATAAGCTCTGGATTAAACTGAAAGCAGGACAGGACATAGGCGATAAGGAATTAAGATTTTGGGGGTCTGAAAGGGATCTACTTGAAGGAAAAGAATCATTGAAGATTAGGTTAAGAAACTGGCTTTACAACAGGAAGGAGCTTAACACCTTTAAGATGTCAAAGGAAGATATGGTCTCTTATGCCGACGAGATAAATAGTTATGGTCCTGCATGGATAGAAGCTTATGTCCAGTCAATCTATGAATTTGCAAAATTCATAAAAAAGAAGAATCTGAAAATACATTCTCCTGAAAACGGAATATTGACATCTGCAGGAACATTATATCCTGATATGAGAAAACTGCTGGAAGAGGTATTTAGGTGTAAAGTATATAACAGATACGGCTCAAGGGAGGTAGGAGACATGGCCTGCGGAGAGGACAGCCTTAGGTTAAGTTTTTGGAATCATTTCATCGAAGTGATTAATAGAAAAATATATGTTACAGGCCTGAACAATTATAGTATGCCTACAATCAGATATGATATGGGTGATATTGGTAAGTTAGATGCTGATGGCTTTAATCTATCTAAGTTAGAAGGCAGGGAAATGTCAATGTTAAGAACCAATTCTGGAAAATTAATTCCTCCTGAGTTTTTTATCCATTTTATAGGCGTTGTATACAACAATAACAGCATTGAGAAATTTCAAGTAATACAAAATAGCTCAGGCAATATCAAAATAAAGGTGAAATTAATGGACAGGAATCAATTTGAAAAAGATAAAGATAAAATTGAAGAAGCGATCAAATTAGAGATGGGCAGATGTAATGTATACTGGGATATAATGGATGATATATCTGCTACACATAATGGAAAATATGAATATGTGAGGCGCGAGATATGAACATACTTATCTTTGGAGACACCTCAGACTGGAATATCAGGGATTTTTCATTTGAAAAAATAAATCCAAAAATATTGGCTAAGATAAAAAAAGCAGATTATGTCATTTATAATCTGGAAGGCTTGATAAGAAAAAAAAATAAATCTTATAATCTGGCTCTAAGATCCAATACTGTCAAGAATATATTTCTCAAATCTCTCTTAAAAATTACAGGAAAAGAGCAGCCCATTGTATCATCAGATGCAGATATTATCAGCTTGCTAAGATTAAACAAAAATACGATTGTAACCCTGGCAAACAACCATATAAAAGATCTGGGTTATAAGGGCTACAAGAATACAGTTGATATACTTGACCAAAACAAGATCCAGTACATTGGTGCAGGAGAAAATAACAGGAAAGCATCAGAAGACGTCATTCTTGATGATCATGCACTGATTAACTGTAATTTTGTAGGATCAGAGAAATTTGGGATTAAGTTCAGGCTGTATAATGCAACAAGGAAAGATTATGGGGCATCTTACCAGACATATGAAAGATTAAGGTTGAAGATTAGAGGTTATCATGCCAAGGGAAAGAAAGTGATACTGATAATGCACAGCGGAAAAGAGATGCCTGACAACGAGAAGGACATGAGGATAGACCTTAAAAAGATCAGGTCCCTGGATGCAGACTATACAGTGCTTCACCATTTTCACAGGTATATCAGTACCAGCTATGAAAAAGACAATATTTTCTGCATAGGGAATTTTATATTCCATAGACCTGGCAAACTTAAGGATAGCAGGAATGATTGTTTTATAGGCATTTCAGATAAAGGATGTTCAAAATATTTTATAGATGGGGTGCGAGGTCATATGCATGGACAAGCATAAAGCCATATATATCGCAGGTACAGGGCATAGCGGATCCACCCTTATTGACATGCTGATAGGATCATCAGAAGATGTTTTAAGTTTAGGAGAGCTTTCTTTTTATAATCTATATAAGAATGACATCTCATACAAGAAGGGAACCAAGAAATACATATGTGCATGCGGTAAAAGATTTAAAAGATGCGATTTTTGGAGCAAGATAAGTTCATCGATCAGGATCAAAAAATTCTACAGCCTAAAAGAAAGTTTGTATATCATCCTGAATATTTTTATACCGCAGCTAGGCATCAAAAAGATGTCTGACCAGACCAACAAGCTGATAGAAGAAATCAAAAAACATAAAACCTTCAATTATGTCCTGGATTCTTCAAAGGATCCAAGAAGGCTTTTTTTATTGCTGGAAAATCCTGCATTAGAAGTATATTCGATTGTAATGATGCGCAGAGCAGAAGCCGTAGCTTATTCGTATAGCAGGAAAGGCAGAATCCAAAAAAGCAAAAACTATTATCTCATGATCCTGCAGTGGATTCTAATTAATTTTTTAATTAAAAAGATTCTTAAAGATAAAAAGCACATATTGGTTGATTATGAAGATTTTTGTAAATATCCTAAAAAATACATAAGAGCCATAAACAGGAAATTAGGCATACGCATAGATGAAGATGATTATCTGAAACAAATAAATTCTACAGCATACCATAATATCGACGGAAACATAATGAGGTTTAAAAAGATAAATTCTGTTGAATCTGACGATATCTGGAAAAAGAAGATAACCGGCTTTAAGAAGATATATTCAATGGCAATACTAAAAATTACAAAACCATTGTGGAGTTCCTGCTAAACATGGAAAAGAAAAAAATTGGTATCATATTAAGGAATTTAAGCAGAGCAGGCGTGACAAGATTTATCTCTAATATTCTATTTACTCTTGATAATGATAGGGATATACATAAAAGGTTTGATTTTCATGTGATTTATAATGATGATAATTCGAAACTTATAGACGGAACACCTTTAGAAAAGTTTGGCAGGAACCTTAAAAAAATAAAGATACTTGGAAAGAATATTCTCTTGTGGGATTATATTTTTTCATTTTTTGGATTGAAAGATAAAAATTTTGATGTCCTGTTATATCCAAAAAATAATATCCCACTGACCCATAATCTGTTAAGATGCAAAAAAATAAATGTAATCCATGATCTTCTTGATTTTAGCAGTATAGGAAAAAACAGGCAGCTAAACTCAGTATATAATCGTTTATTTTTCAGGATTTCCTGCAACCTATCTGATAGAATAATCGCAGTTTCCAAGAGTACAAAAAAAGAGATAATAAGACACTTAAATATAGATAAAAAAAAGATTTGTGTAGTTTATGAAGCTGCAGATAAACAGTTTAAGGAAATGCCTCCTGATATGGATGTTTTAAAGAAATATAATATAAAAAAACCATTTATATTTTATGTAGGATCTGATGTTCCTAGGAAAAATATAAAAAGGCTTGTTGAAAGTTTTAAATCAATATCTCATGACGTGCCTCATCATCTTGTACTTGCTGGTAATTTCAGGAAAAAGTATAAGGGGCGCAGAATCAATCAGATAGGATATATAAGCAATCATGACCTTGTTTCTCTTTACAATCTTGCCGATTTGTATGCTTATCCTTCCCTATATGAAGGATTCGGCCTTCCCATCCTTGAAGCGCAGGCATGTGGCTGTCCTGTTCTTGCATCAAATACTGCAAGCTGTCCTGAAATTGCAGGAGATGGAGCTTGCATCATAAATCCTTATTCAGAAAAGAATATTTCAGAAGGGATAGTAAAGGTATTGACAGATGATGATTACAAAAACCAGCTGATAGAAAAGGGATATGGCAACTTAGAAAGGTTTAGCTGGGAAAAGACAGTCAGCAATATTCTTGAGGCCATAAAAGATGTATAAGCACGGATACAACCTAAAAAAGCAGAATCCTTTCAGCAAATACAGGGGCATTATCAGAAAGAAAGGACTCCATTATTTTATGAAGAAATGTGCTTATGTTTATTTATTTCCCCCCTATTGGCGTTATTTCAAAAAAAATAAGAAATTTGCATTTAAAGATGAAACCCTGTATTATTTTTATCATCCGTATAACCATGCCTATATAAACGAAAGAACTATAGAAATCCCCCTTATATTGTCTTTTATCCGGAAATATACCTTTGGAGCTAAAATCTTAGAGATAGGCAATGTTTTGTCCCATTACATAGAAACTGATTGGGATATACTTGATAAGTTTGAAGAGCAGGACAATGTGATAAATAAAGACATAGTTGATTTTAAGCCTGCTGAAAAATACGACCTCATAGTTTCTATCTCCACGATGGAGCATGTTGGTTTTGATGAGGCAGTCAAAGACAACAAAAAGATACTTGCTTCTATCTTGCATATTAAAAAAAATTGTCTCAAAAAAGAAGGAAAATTTGTATTTACTGTCCCGATAGGATGGAATAAAAATCTGGATAATATCCTTAAGAGAGACGCAATAGATTTTAGCGAGGTATATTATTTTAAGAGGATATCCTGGAATAACGATTGGAGATTGTCTGCAAAAGGCGATGTTCTGAAAACGAAGTTTGCAAAACCTTGTATTGGAGCAAACGGCATAGTTTTGGGTGTGGTCTCTGATGAATAATTGCTTATTTTTACTAAAGAATTACTGGAATAGGTATAAGCTGGCAGTTAAATTTTTTTTTACATCCCTATTATTTGGCATTCTGATATGGAAGATTGATATTAATAAAACGATTGCAAATTTCAGCAAGATCAATCTTTTAATATTGATTCCTCTGATATTATATCCTATCGGGCTATTGATAAGTACAAAAAAATGGCAAATGTCATTAAAGATAGATTATGATTATTGGTATCTATTCAGGCTATACTGGATTTCAAATTTCTTTAGTAATTTCCTGCCGTCTACAATAGGGGGCGATTCTTATAAGCTGTTAAAACTTAAAAAACACGGGCTTAAAAAAAGCTTTGTATCTATAGTTTTAGACAGAGGTTCAGGAATGCTTGCCTTGTTTTTTCTTTTGATGGTGTTCGCAATACCTATCTTTACCTTAACTAAGAATGTATTTTTATTTTTTATTGCATCAACCCCCCTGGTTTTAGTCGTCATCATATCCATTATTCTTATATTTATACCTTTTAAAAACAAGTATTTGATAAAAATTAAAAATGCTTTAAGAAAAAACCTGTCTCTTTTTTTTCCTTTATTTTCTCTTTCAGTATTATTTATATTATTGGGATCTTTTAGTCTTTGGATATACTTCTATATGTTCGGGTTCTATCTGTCTTTTTTCAATGTTTTTTTAATTTATATTTTGCTTAGATTGATAGCTATGATCCCTATCTCATTGAACGGCTTAGGATTAAAAGAAGGCGCGATGATATATTTAGCAGGTTTTTTTGGAATATCCCCTGCAATGGGCTTAAGTATTGCTTTGGTTTCCAGGATGGTAATATTGGTTGCAACAGCATTTGGCGGATTGATATATCTATTTAACGATACATGAACATAATAAAAAGAAAGACCATACCAAAGAAGATTATTCATTAAAATTATATATTTCTGCCAACCTTACATTATTTATTATTATTTCTTTTTCTAAATGTCCATTCTTAATTGCATATTTCATATTGTTGCTGCCAGGATGGATGCTATTGTGAAGCATGTAAAAGACCCCCAGATCAGGATTCGCTTTTGTCCTCCAGGTTATTTTTCCAGGATAATACCTTCTAAAATCTGAGCTGTATCCCATCAGAAGGATAGTTTCATTATCACCATATTCTTGAATAATATAATCAGCAGCTTCTTTATGCCCATCCCCCCATCCGGCAGGATGAAATTCATGGATATTTTTGCCAAAATTCGTCAAAGCATTATAAGATTCAAAAAAATAAGGGGAAAATACTGCTCCAGGCAATACCACCAATAATACCGTCAGGAAAAAGACAATCTGATTTTTGTGCCTTCTGACATAATATAATCCATAGGCCATTATTACCGATAAGCATGGATAGAGGAATAAATGGTACTTATCCCCTTTTTTTGTTGATAATGACAAAAAAAATAATGAAAATCCTATAAACGCAGTGATTAACAGATTTTTATCTTTAAGAAATCTTTTGTCTTTACTCATATACAATATACCTGCAAATAACAGCATCAATGTTATCACCGGCAGACGGACAAACAATAGGACCAGATAATAATGTATTGGCCATCGGTCATAGCTTTCCCCCATAACTTCATAGTTCGCTTCTTTGGGGTGATGCATATAAGGAGCAGCGCTTTTTAGAAAGGTTTCTTTAAAAGAATCTATGCTGTTTTTTCCATCTAACTCCGGCCAAAAGAAAATACATATCACAACTGCCAATATGATAGAAGATAATATCCAATAATTCTTTTTTTCCTGGAGCATGTTTTTAAAATAGTTCTGCCGCTTCTTTTTTATTTTTAATAAAGAGACCCATATCAAAAAAACAGGAAAAAGAACAACCGCAGATATTTTTGTCAATACTGAAAGAGAGATAAAAACAGCTAGGACTATCATCCAGATATTGCTCTTCTTAAATAGGATGTAAAAAGAGAACAATGAGCAACTTACAAAAAAAGGCAGTATTGAATCTGGATTTGGAATCCTGGATAGGGCGATAAAATACGGATTGCAGGCCAGCAAAAGCACAGAGTAGAATGCTATCTCATTGCCCCATATCCTCTTTATAAAAAGATAAAATAAGATAAGAAAAATTGCATTGATTATTATATGCCCTACTCTTGAAGAAACAACAGGATCAAGCCAATCATTGAGTGCAATGATCGATATCGCAGAGGTTGCTGCGGAAGTGACCCCTGGAGTTCCTGTCATGCCAACTGCATTTAAACCTGTTGAATTATTATACCATTCCACAATGCTTGGATATCCAAATTTTTCTGCTATATAATGAAATCCCCTCCCTATGTATTTGATAGTATCAGGAGCTGCGCCGGGTATTTCCAGGGCATATAAAGAAAACAGCAAAAAGCCAAGTATGACTATGAAAGATAAAATATTTGTATCTGCTAATCTTTTCTTTTCTTTATATTTCGTATTATAAAAGAACAAGGACATTGCTAAAACTCCCATAACTGTGCCATAGCGTTGGAACCCTGCAAATAGCTCAATCTTGAATCCAAGCATTGCAAGAACAAGCAATATAAGGAAAATAATCAGAAATGTATCTAATAATCTTTTTTTATTGGCCCCTTCATCTCTATTGATCGATGTAAATTTTCCATTCCATTCCTTTTTTTCCTTATGCTTATAGCAGGCATCCCCTTTAACCTCATAATAAATGATTAAGATTCCTGAAACCATTATCAGGGAAAATACATAGCTTAAATATTCATCTAAAAATCCAAAAGACTGCAAGGCTAGTAAAAAAAGCAGGAAAAATAAAAAGAATCTAACACTATCCTTGGCCTTAGGGCTTTCAGCAAATAACATTGCAATGGCGCTGATTAGAACAACAATATAAAAAAAGCTGTTCAAAGAGATAAACTCATCAACTGAAAAAATACCTGAATATTCTATCATCAGCAAGATGCAGAAGACTATAGTAAGGTTTATTGAGATCAGCGATATTATATGCCTATATTGTTTTATCTTTGAGGAATAGCTGTTGATTATTTTCTGTAAGGATGTCATTTTTTGATATCTATTGATATCTCTATAATCCTGCTTGCAATCTTGGGACTTCTCAAATATATATTTTTGATCCCTTCCAGTTCATCAAATACTCCGGATATATCCTGCTCTTCTGTCTTTTGGATATTCTTTGAAAGAATAAGTTCAGGCTCTAAACTCTTGTTATATATTTTTAATCTGCTTAATGAGCCGTTTAGATTTTGTCCATCTAGATTTTCCCTCCGGCCTATTGCAAAGATCCTGTCATCTGAATCCATAACTGTTCCAGGGCAATTTACTATATCTTTTAACTGGTTATTTAGGTAAATTTTTGCCTGTGTTCCATCATACACTCCCCTCAGTTCATACCATTCCCCTGTCCGGATATTCTCATTTTTTATTATTGCAGGAGGACAATAATCTCCTCCTTCTTTCTGGATAAAAAATCTAAGCTCATCGCTGCTCCCGCGGGCATATAGTCCATACTGCCTGTTGTCGGAAAATATCTTTGTATTGCTCTCTTTTGGATCTGAAGCGAATCTTACAGCCGTGTCAAATGAAAGTTCTTTGGTTATATTGATATTTTTTACTTCGATATAGTCATCATGTCCATCAAAATTATAATAGCCGTCATTATTTTCAGATGCCCATTCAGGATACTTTGCCTTGTCTTTCCCCCCCAATATGCCGTGGTTTGCATTGCCGCTTTTATCCATGACAAGCCCATCAACAGGAGGTTCGTCAAAAGGCATATCTATTAAAGGATGCATCTCATCATCAGAAAATACTCCAAGATAATATCTTGGCTGCATAAAATACTCTGCAGAATTGTCAAGAACCAGGCTCTTGATATAGTCTTTTTTATCCTTGTAGCTCTGGATAGACCTGTTATGCACATAAACATTAACTCCATCTACCCTGCCCATAAATCTGTAATCTTTGATATTATCCATATACGCTGTAATCCAGCTGCTATTTTTATCGAACTTGATCTCAACGATACCTTCTTCATTCTTTAATCTTAGGGTAATCTTTGTCTTATTATCGATAATCACGTCTGGATCTAAGCTGATCTTCCCCTCTCCTTCAAGAATCCTGAAAGTTTCATCCCCGACCCTCATAGTTTCGCTTCCTTCCCATTCTGTTATACATAATCCCTTAGAGCAGTCTTCATCATCAGGATTTCCGACATCCAGCACATATGTTTTTTCAAAACCAAAAGGAAGGATATTCATATAGAGAACATACACTACTATCATCAAAGGGATCAGATAAGAAAAGATTACTGCAGTTTTATAGAACCTTGATCTGCCTTTATATCTTCTAAATTTCCATATAACAAGCCTGAAGCAAAAGAACGCGAGCAGGACAAAAAAAACATATCTTGAAACAACAAATGCCTGATGCTCTAAAAAAAAGCTCAATATCCCTCCAACTAAAGATATAATAAACATGACAAGTCCTGCTTCAACTATCAATATCTTTATCTTCTTATTCATCTTTTTCACCCGCTAATATGTTTATAAATCTGTTCAATCTGCTTTTAGGTTTATCTTTTGGTTCTTTATCCTTCCTAGACCTTATTTTGCCGCCCTGCAATGCCCTTATCTTTATATCAACCCTTTTTTCAAGATCATTCAGCTCATCTGAAAAATGAATCTTCATCCTTTTCAATACTTCTGTAAAATCGTCTTTCATAGAATCAATCTTACTTTCCATCTCCTGCTTTATATTGTCCAATTCTTCTTTAGGCTCTACTTTAACCCTATCAAAAAGATGATCAAACTCCCCCATTTTAAACTGGAAAAAATCATTTTATTTAATCAACTTTTTCTAACTAACGGATATGGTTAATATGATTAACCTTTTCCAGGTAAAAATATTTTATCTATAAAAAAGTACAAAAAAAGATTTATGACTATCCTGCGGCTTTTTCTTAATTAGTATACAGTAATTGACTTAAATTTAGGCTGGTTGTAGTAAATGAAAAGAGAAAGATTAACAAGTACAATATTGACTGTCATGGTTATAGGGCTTTTACTCTTTTCCGGGCCTACAAATGCTGTTGTTGTTACGATTGATGGAGATTCTTCAAAAGAAGCAAGTACAACAACATCCCTGGCAGTTGCAAGCCTTAATGCTACTCTTGATATCCAGTCAGCAGAACTTATCAATCTTCAGAATTATACTATAAGGATAAGCAATTCCAGCATGGACAATTTTCTTAACTGCTCATTATATCTTAATGGGTCTGAAATAAATGACTGCCCATATATCAACAACTCCCAGATAATAACCCAAAGCAACTATACCAGCGGAAACCTGACTGCAGAAGGATATACAACATCAGGCTCAAATGAAACTTATGATTCTGGGGTTGGATTTGGTTATGGAGATTATGCAGGCGCAACAGACGAAGTAGTGATAACTTTTGACTGGGAGTTCCAGAAGCAGGGAAAACCTGCAGGCACATATTATGTGAATCTGGATGCAGTTACTGACGATTCTACAAAAACATTCACTTCTGAAACATCAAAGGAACTGACTATAGGCTCAACCACGATTAACGAGACCATAACAAGCTCATCTTCTTCAGAAGAATTTTCTATGACTCTCGGAAGCGGGACAGTGGATGTGCCTGCGAATGTAGGGTATATCAGCGCATCAAACATCACATCAGATGTAAGCAATTACATAAAAGGCATCGTGGGTGTGACAGAGAATATCATAATCAGCGCATCTATCGGAGAAGGGATAGGGGGAGTGACAGCAGAAAATCTGTCAACAAGTCCCAATGATCATGTTTTAAACATCTATTTTAACATAACAGGGACAGTGGATACAGCCACAAACTATTCAGATGTCTATATTGCATTTCCAAAGTCGATGATAGATGCGATCAGTTCCACTGCTAAAAATTACATGAAAGTTTATGTAAAACATTCTGATGGGACAGACAACCACTATGATCTGGATTATCATGAAAACATGGATACAGATTCAGAATATATCTTTTCAGCAAGGGTAACCCATTTTTCAATATTTGGAGCTTATTATGAAGAGCCTACAGCAGTGCCTGCAAATGTAAAATCCACAAACATAGAAGATGTATCTGCAATAATCTCATGGACAACAACTGATAATGTAACTGGCTATATAAACTACGGGACAGATAGTTCTGATCTAAGCACATCAAGGTATGATATAAGGGACAATGGGGGGGAAGGCACTGCAGATATCCTTGATTATACCCATTATA
>WJJM01000035.1 GCA_014729675.1 Candidatus Woesearchaeota archaeon
CTTCAAAATAATTACTTTCAATAAGCGAATTTATAGAAAAATCACTTTCCCCCCTAACAATAACATCTCCCATGGTTTGTTCTTTAGTCCAAATAGGATCGGTAGTTCCATGAGGTCCAATTATAACGTTAACAGAGTCAACTGAATTCTTAATCGCTTTTGAAGTAATACTAGGAACAGACAAATCCAATGGAGGACATCTCCAAAATAAATATGTAGGAGCAGTTTCAAGAACTGTAATGTCTGGATTATAAGCTTCAATGTCTTGGATTAATTCATCAATAGACTGATTTTTTGCATAGGCATCAAAGATTCTAGATTCTTGAGATATTGATGCATCTATGTAAGTTAATTCTAATGGGATAGATTTTGGTGGTTTAACAGATGTAGTAGTATATTTAATATCATGCAAATTCCAATTTGGATTTATTAATGCAATTTTCATACTATTCCTCTAATAATCTTTCAGGAAATTTATATACCTCAAATGCTTCTACAAATTTACCTTTTCCAGATTGAACTCCTCTATATTGATTTAACCCCCTATACATTTTTACAAAATTTTTAAAATCTTGGGTATAATAAAGTTTCATAGCTTCATCTTTCTTACTTATGGTATCTGAAATATCAACAAATAAAGAGGGTTTAGATATGGGAGTCCAAACTTCATAACCAAGAATACTCTCTATTGAATGGGGTTTTTGGTTTTCTTCTAATAAATAATTTTGCTCACAAACAAAAGAACATTCCATAACTACATTATGCAATAATGAATGCTCTGGATCCCCCTCTCCAGAATGAGGTATTAATACTTGAGAAGGGGTAGACTCTCTTATTGCACCTAATGTTTTTCTTATTAAATCTTCTGTCTTAATATTAAATCTTGGTTTCTGATGATTAAAATGATATACTTTTTCATACCCTACAAAATCTAAAACTGGTTGAACTTCTTCGCTACGATAATCTTCAATTTGACTCATAAATGCTACATCGATATTGTTTCCTTTCTTTATTTGTTTAAACAAGTATCCTCCTGGACCAACTATCTCATCATCATAATGGGGTGCAAAAACTAATATTTTCATTTTTTATGTGCCCCCAAAAAATCAAAACAGGCTTGTGAATAATAACCTGCTGCAAATGAAGCCATCCATGCAGTCATATATACCGCTGTTGCGAAGTTTTTCTTTTTAGTTACATCTGCAATGAATGCAGGTAAACTTAATGTTCTTAATACATCTAAACCCATACTTTTTAGTGTATTTTTATTTCCTCCATACATAAATCCAGGTTGAGTAATTCCTGCTTTTATTCCTTCGAAATACCCTCCACCATAGTGGAATGAACTTCTTAAATCTGCTTTTGGAGATAATTCTCCATGTTGGATTGTTGCAGTTTCATCATAATGCAAGTTTAATCCCGCTTTTTGTACTCTCTGATCGAATTCATGATCTTCTGTCCAGAATAAAATATCATTGTAATACATCCCACCAATGTCATCTTTTATACTTTTTTTAAAAGCTAGTGGTGGAGAATATGCGTTAATGATATCAGTTACATGGTATTCTCTTGATAATGCAACTACTTTTGAAATCCATGAATTTGATGCAAATTCAACTTTTCCTTTTGAAAGTGGGGCTTCCTTTAATCCATCATAAAGTTTTCTTATCGTTTTTAGATCAAAAGTACAATCTGAATCCATAAATAACATATTATCATAACTTGAAGCCTCAATGCCTTTGTTATATGCTCTTGCTAAATTGTTATCTTCAATCTCTGTTACAGTTGCATCTAATCCTTTTACTATTTCTAGCACATCTTTTGATGGTGTATTTAATACTATTACTGGTTCTACTGTTTCATCAATACTTTCAATACATCTTCTTATTCTTATATCATCTTTTACAGGAATTATAACAGATAAATCCATTCTCATTTACCTCCCTGAACCAAACTTGAAAATGTAATCATCTCAATATCTACATCCATGCTTTTTGCTCGATAATTCCCATGTGGTTTTAGTGAATCTTCATAATATTGAGTTAAACTATTATCTAAAATATGACATTCTTGTGGGTCATAACCTAAAAAAAATCCACATAGGCTCAAGAAATGTATAGGGTTCATGAAATTTACTGAAAAAGTCAATATCTCTGATTTACAGTCAATCCCTCCTTGATTAAGTTTTTTTTCAAGCCCATTTGTTTTAGGAAAAGGTTCTTTTCCTTCATGAAAAATTGGATAAAAAGTGTCCATTAAATTTGCATAGTCATTTTGATGAGCATTAACAATAAGAAATCCTTTTCCTTCGGGTTTAAGATATTCTTGCATACGTTTACATTCTTTTACATAATTTTCATCATCAATATAATAGAGCATATGGCTAGCTAAAACAATATCGAATTTTTCTGGGGAATCAAAATCCTCCCATAAACAACAATATGAATCAATACCTAAAGAATCTAACGCATAAATATCATCTTTATTTCTTTCTATACCTACAATTTTCTCAAAATGAGGATATAGCTTCTGTGCAAGTAACCCATCGCTAGCACCTATATCCAATAAAGCTTTTGAATTGTTTTTTATTTGTTCAATTTCCTGAGTTAACTTATTTCCAATTGTATCAGTTTCATTAGAGCTTCTTCTAAACAAATCAAATAGAATTCCATATCTCGAACTATGTTCCCTAAGTAATGTTTTTTTGGGAGTCATATATTTTTAGTTGTTCTTGATCATTTATAAATCTTACTATTTATTTACCACTTTGCAGTTAATACATATTGTTCGTTGAGATTTATAATTATTTCAAAAACCTTATATATCTAATTTCTATTTTGTTTAATATGAGATACAACTTTTTAATTAAAAAGCTTAGTTTAATGAATTTTTTCCTGCATTTATTCTTTCTAAGTCCTGTTGCTGTATTTTTCTTTCAACAAAGAGGTTTAAATTATTTCCAGATTCTTGCTTTAGAGTCTATTCTGGTCTTATTTATAGTTCTTTTTGAGGTTCCAACAGGAATCTTTGCTGATAAATTCGGAAGGAAAAAATCGATTGTTATCGGAACGTTACTTTTAGCATTAGAACCACTAATTTTTATTTTTGCAGATAATTTTATTTGGTTTGCAATTGCATTTGCAATAAGCGGTATTGGAATTACTTTCCATTCTGGAACTATTGAAGCACTTATTTATGATCATTTGAAATCAAATAATAGAGAAAAAGAAATGAAAAAAGCTATGGGTAGTTTTGGCTCTGCTTCTTTGGTTGCTATGGTTGTTGCTCCAATCATTGGAAGTTATTTTGCTAAAGATTTGCTTATGCCGCAATTCATTTTTCTTATTTTAATGACTGTTGGAGCAATGCTTATCGGATTTAGTCTAGCATTGTTAATCAAAGATACTAAACAAAAGGAAGTTGAAGAAGATAACCCAATATCTTTGATTAAAGACGGAGCAAAACTTATCAAGCAGAATAAATCCTTGCTTCATATAATATTGCTGAGTATGTTTGCCAGTCCATTTTTGTTCACTCTTACTTATCTTTATCAACCTTATTTTCAAAATTCAGGAATAAACACAGCAATATTCGGAACTATATTCGCTATCGCATTACTGCTCGCCGCTTTGCTCCAAAAATATGCTTACAAGTTTGAAGAAAAATTAGGGATGAAATGGGCTGTTTTCTTTGCAACAATTTTGCCCGGAATTCTTTATGTAATCATGGCTTTTACATTTCATCCAATATGGGCAATATTATTGTTTGTAATGCTTAGGGCAACGATGGGATTGCAAGAACCATTATTCTCAGATTATAAGAACACCCATATTCCGAGCAAAAACCGGAGTACAATATTATCCTTAATTTCGATGGGTGTTAGTTTGTATCTAGTAGTAATGCGATTGATTATCGGAAAAATTGCAGATATTAATTTGAGTTACTCATTTTTATTTATGGGAATAGTTATAATAATTGCATCAATCTTTTTGAGAATAGATGAAAGCCATCTTTAGACTATTTATTTAATTTTAAGTATAACAAAGAAATTGCCCCAGATACTTGTTCTATAAGTATCGCATTCGCTCATTAAAAGGAACTCTCAGACCCCCAGTGCTACGCACATATAGACTCGCTTCGCTCGATTTATTAGCAATTCAAAAACTCTTCGGACGAAGTTTGACCCCACGTTGTAGGGTCAAAGAGTTTAACAGGGCTTATACGGTTCGCAGGGTCGGCTTCGCCTAAATCGCCAAGCGATTTCCCCTGCTCTCCCAAATTCAAAATTTGTGGGTTGCCTCAAATTTTGAACTTCGCATAAGCCCGATGTTA
>WJJM01000036.1 GCA_014729675.1 Candidatus Woesearchaeota archaeon
GAATGAGCCTTTCTTTCTAATTCTTAGATTGGAAACAATCTGGAGGCAAAAAAAATGAAAAATTGTCCGATATGTGAGAAGAGAAAAAGTTTTTGGCAGATGCTGAACAAGCTGGATGAGCATGATAGAGAGATGCAAAGGTCAGCAAGATTGATCAGAGGGTATGATGCAACCGAGGAGTGGATTCCGGGAAAAAAGGAAGCTTTGAACGAGTGCTGCTGCAGAGGCAACATTGTAGGATCTATAGGGTATGAGTATGACTGGAAAAGGAAAAAGTGGAAGAGCCATTACCATATCTGCGGGAAGTGCGGCAAGAGATGGCCTGAAAAAGGCGGATATGAAGGAGATTATTTTGACGAGGAGTTAGGACCCCTGCCAAACGGCAGGCTTGTCAAAATAGAAGAGCAAAAAGAAAAACTAGGAGGTATAAAAAATGAAAATAAGAAAAGAGTTAGTAATGTTGGTACTGATGGCATTAGTGCTGGCAAGCAATGTGCATGCTGAAGGATTATCCCTTCAACTGAAAAGGACAAACCCTGGAATTGCAGGAGAAAAATCAGCAGAAGTGATCTTTGATGTGGTGAACACAGACATGACTCACAAGCTGGAAGGATTTATCTGGTGCAGAAGCCCTGATGATGTGGCGATATCATCAACAATGGGAGCTGCTTCAGGCTCAGGAGCGCAGTATGTGAGCCAAAAGTTCTTCATGGATGAAGGACCAAGCCAGAAAGCGATATCTTTGGTTCTAGAGGCAGATACCAAAGGGGACAAGAGAACAGGCTGCATAATAAAATATGCTCCCTATACAAAGACAGAAGAAAACAATGAGACAAAAAAGGAATATCTGGTCATGAACGGAGACTATGTTGAGAAATTAAAAGATTCTCAATACAGGGAGATAAGGCTGGATAAGACTGTTCCTTTTGTAGAGGCTTCAGGGAATGCAGAGGTTAGATGCCCTGAAGACCAGACGCACTGCAAAAGCGAAGAAGTAGAAGTTTCCAAAACCAGCTATTATTTGTATGGTATTGCTGCAGGGATGTTTGTTATCCTGCTGATACTTATTTACATAGTTGGAAAAGGATACAGGGGCAGAAGAGAATAAGGCTGTTGATACAGCCTATTTTTTTTATTTTTTATGAAACAATCAGAACTGGAAAGGATTGCAGAACACTGCATTGATAATCTCTGTAGCTGCAGTACTTATGTAGAAAAAGAAAAGATATGTTTGCTTGAAGAAGCGGATAAGTATAAGCCTTTTTGCGCTTATAATGGCAGGGAGGTAAAGATCTCTTCAGGCTCATTAACAAACAGGAGGTATTACAAATGTCAAATAAAAATAAATTGAAAGATAAGTTCACTAAAAGGGAATTGGAGCATCTAAATAAATTATCTGATGAGATGTTTGATTTTTATTATAAGCAGAATGATCTGCTGATAGAATCCTTAGACAGGGATCGTATGCTGAGGGGAATAGAATCACTTCAGATAAGCAATAAATCTGATATAAGGATGTCTTTGGTATTTGCAGAAGCTCTTAGGAGGATATTGATAAGAGAAGGACTATTGACCAAGAAAGGGATAAATGATACGGTGGAAGAGGTCTTTAAAGAGACTATAGAACGTATGAAAAAAGAAGAACAGAAAAAGGGAAAGATAACCAGAAAAGAGAAAAAAGAGATAATAAGAGACCTTGCTTCAGATAAAGATATGACTGAAGAAGAAGTTAAAACTAAGATTCAGGAGTTTTGCAGAAGAACAGGCAAGACTGAACTGTATGTGTTAGATCTCATAAAAAGAACATTGTCTTATTACTGAAAAACATTTGTTTTTCAGCCCTGGTTCCTCACCTCCAGGGCTTTTTTTATTGTTTTAAAAGAGCTATTGTATTTTACTTTATAAAACTATTTATAGCAGAAAGTGGAGTTCTAAACGACGGAAGAGGAGGAGTTTTTTTTAGCTGAAATAGTTTAAGATTTTTCTGTTTGGTGTTCAAAGCAGCTTAGTTTTGAGTTTCTGTTAGTTTTCATTTTAAAATTTCCCAATAAATTTTAATGAAAAGGTGATGTTCTTTTTTGAAATGAACATTTTCAACTTTACCACAAATCTTTAATTTTAGTTTCAAATTCTCAATCTTTTTTGGATTAAACTTATCTGTGTGTCTACCTTGTTCTAGTTTCGCTTTGTGCCAAGGACATAGACATAAGGCATTTCCTGGGTTGATAAGGCCACCTCCACCCCATCTATCAGTTTTATTTATTAAGTGAATTTCAAAGTAGTTTTTACCATCTCTTTTCGTAAAAGTTTTATTACATATTTGACATCTCCCTTTATACCAGATGTATAATTCATCCTTTGTTTGCTCTTTGACATCATTATGTTTCCTGATTGTTTTCTTTGTAAATGTCTCAATTACCTTTTTGCTTTCTTCGTTTTCTTTTGCCAGATCACAAAGTTCAGTAATTTTATCCATTTGTCCCTTATTCTCTTCTTCAGATAGTGGAATCTCTTCTTTATCAAAAATGGGATTGGGTGTTACTGGTTTTTCAACCAGTCTCTTATTTTTAGTTTGTTTTTTTTGAGATTCTTTAGCCCCATATTTTGAATCTCCTGATGTTAAATCTTCTTTAGTATCTTCTTCTGGTTCTCCAATAGGTTCTTCGGTTTCATCCTCAGATTCAGTAGGTTCATCTTTTTGTGTATCTTCCTTAATTTCAGGTTCTGGCTCCACCGATTTATCATCACGGAAACTTCTCAATTCTTCAGACAATTTTTTTGGGTCTACATTTTCTTCAATTAATTCATCTTCCTTTTGAATTGGAGGTGAATCAATATCTTCAGGCAGTTGAATTCCTTCCCTCTTATAGAATTCCTTCAAATTTTCATTATCTATAACACAGCATTGTATCAATCTGAATATGTGGTCAGATAGGTTAGGAATATTATAGAATTGAGCTAATGTTTTTGCAAGCTGATTTTTATATAAATTGATATCTTTTCTCTTTTTATCACAAAAGTATATTATTTTGCCTTTAGAATCAAGATACTCATCAAACTTTTCGGTCTTACTAACATTATCTAGGCTTAATTTTATCTTTATCTCGTCAACAAAGAATATTTTAAGAGAACTAATATTCTGCAATATTTCATGATTATCACTATGGTATTTTGAAATATATTCCTTAATGCCTCTTTCATATACCTCAATTCCTTTTATGTATTCCGTGATATTGATTTGGGAAATAATCTTATTTTGCATTACAGTTTGTTTTATCTCCTCACTTGATTTTCTTAATTCTAATTTATCTAAGAAAATCTTAATTTGAGGCAAATAGTTTAGCGTGGGCACATATAAAAAATCTATTTGTTTTTCAAAAAGAGCTACTAATTCATAATTATCATTGAAGAAAAGTTTATCCTTTTTACATAATTTTGCTCTGTTTGAAAGCAAATATTTCCCTTCTACGAACTCATTCCACCAGTCAGGTTCTTCATCTGTTTCCTCAAGTTCATGACTGAATCTTCGATATATTTTTAGGATGTCTCCTTTTATCTTTTTTGTTATTTCAACATTTTGAAGTAATTTTATTATATCAAGATAATTTTCAACAGAAGGTTGTTCTTTAATACCTAAATGGTCTGAAAATAGTTTCATACTGCCCTTTTCATGATAGAGGTTATTCAAGCCTGAGATATATTCTTTGATAAGTGAATCAGCATAAAGGAAGCACTCATCTGGAGATAGCCAGAGAAACCCATATTTCGTTGGCAGAAAGATCAATTTATTTTCTTGGAATAATCCCTTAATCTCATCCAACTTCTTTTGGCTGCAATCATAACCAATGGAATTACCAATCTCTGAATATAATGTATCGCAATCAACTAACTCTTGTTTTGATTTTTTGCTTTTTAATGCTATCAGGTCTTCTATATATACTTTAGCGTCTAGTCTTTCTTTAAGACCAAGAGCTGTAATCAACTCCCTTCTTTTTAATTGATAATCTAAATTAATTATAGGGAGATTAGCATTGTATTTTTTTATGGAATCTTTATCTAAATATACTTCATCTGGCCTCATTAATTGTTTAGTCGTTGTAGGTACCCAATCACAATTTCTCAACATACCCAAGAAGTCAGTAGGGCACTCACTTTGTTCAGTATCTACGACTTTACCCAACTCAACCTTATCTTTATACTCTCTCTTGATTAACTTATCTTGATAGTAATTCCATTGATCGTCGATACTCTTGAATATTTTTTTAGCAAGTTTAATTTTTTTAGTATCATCAAGATCATTCAGCTTGTCAAAAATGTTTTGCAGAATTTTACACGATATTGAATTATGACCATTATCTATACCATCATGATAACGGTCTACCTCTTCAATTTTAAAATATGAATTTACGCTAAGGTTGGAAAAAAAGGATTTCCATGAGTCTTTATCTTTTGAAATCTTTAGATATTCTTTTGATAATACTTGTATTTCAAAATCCTCAGATAATTCGTCAAACAAATCATCATCAATATATTCTTTTGAGAAATATACCTTGCTTGGATTGACCCACTTTCCATTTTTAGTTTTTAGCAGGAGTTTTTCATTAATTATCTTTTTAGTTTCTTCATTTATTCCTTTAAATCTGTCTTTTATGTATAAAGTTAGTTCAAATAATCGTTTCTCATTTTCTATATTTTTAAACTGAACTAGTAAATAGGTTGTTATGAATGAATTTATGTCGAATTTCTTAACTAAACCTTCTTGTTTAAGTATGTCAAAGAAATATCTTAAAGAATTCTCTTTGGTTTTGGAGATAACTTCCCACAGTTTTTCATTAAAATAGGTAATCTCGATCTTATCCGTCTCAGGGATGCTTTGTTCACTTTTGTCTAAATAAAATATAGGATTATTTTTTAATTGACTTATTTTTTTATATGTTCCATCGTCAATCTTTATTAGAGGAATATCAGCTAATGATTGGATTAGATTCTGTGGAAAAATTGAGTACAGCTTTGCATATAATTCCAAGAGTTTTTCATCAGGCATCTGGGATATTACTTTCGGATTATCACGTAAGAAACCAATAATCTTATTCTCATTGAAATGCTTGATACCGAAAGTAGATATGTGCTGTCGATAGTCAGAAGGAATCTCTCGAGATACAAACTGCTTGTTTTCAATTCTTTTCAGAAGATCATTATGTATTAATTCAGAAAAATTCTTATCATCAAAATAGCAATTTTCTCCCTTTTCGAATTGACCTGAATCTGTTAATATAATCTTGTTCTTAGTACAGAATTCATGCACTGAATTATAAAATGTTAATAATAGCTGTTTACCTGAAGGACAATTTTCCCTTTTAGGTATTACGCCATAGAACAAATGTCGATATTCCTTTCGCTCCTTAAAGAAATCAATACTCTTTCTGAATAACTCTTCAGCACACTCAAAAATATACTTGTTCCAGTTTGAATCCTCCTTAATTCTCTCTCGGTCTCCTGTTAACTGGAAATCGGAATTAATTATAAATGGTAGTCTCGTATTAGATTTAGTTGCTAGGAAAGAAAAAAGTATTTTGTTATGAGTATCTATCAGATTATTCTTTCTGTCCAATTCATAAGCCAGGTCGACAAGAAGTTCATAACCCTCCTTTTTTCTTCTATCATCTTCTTTAAGTGATCTTAAAGCAAGATTAGTTGGTATAAATGAATCAAAATGGATTAACCATTTACTTAGAAGACTTTTCTCTCCATTTTCAGTCTTATAAATTCTAGTAATATTCTTATTTTTAATTTTCTCAAATTTTATTTCTCCCATATCTGCATCCATAATTTTTATGTGTTTCAGATTTTTTAGGAATAAAATCAGTTCTCCAATTTTATTGTAATATCCTCTAACTGAGTCGATTATTCTTTTTGATAATTCCTTTTTTAATGGTAGTATTACATATGTTTTTGATAAATAGTTATCTGACGGAGACCCTACCAATTCTGGACGAATATATGTATGTGAATTAAAAGAAAAATTGTAATATCCAGAATGAACAATGGGTGTCTGTGAAAGTAAAAAGACTGATTTAAAACCTAGACCAAACATGCCAATGGAATCACTATCTTGCTTAGTTGTATTGCCAACTTCGGTAATAGCCTCCACATCCTCACTTGCAAATGTTTCTCCATTATTCTCAATAACTACCTCTCTAGGATTGATAGTAAATATAATTTCTTTTGATTTTGAGTCCTCTGCATTTTGTATCATTTCTTCCATGAATCTATTTAACTCAGTAAACCCCTCAAGATGAAGGCGGATTGAGTTGATATTACTATTTCCAACTTTTGTTCGTCCCTTCTTGGGATCATCATCTATATATGTAGACTGATCGAACTCATTTTGAATCCTCAGAATGTGATTATCGGCATCTTCTTTATTTTTAGGCCAAGTTTTATTCTTATCCGACATGCAATACTCCCCCACCTATGAACTCATGACCTACCAGAATCTTCCTATCAATCTCCAGCTTGGTTTTACGCTCATTATAATGCCTTTCTAGGTTTACTAATTCAGATTGTTTCATGACTATGATCTTCTTTGTCTTTTTGTTAAGATTTTCTCTCATCCTATTGATAGTGTCCATTATTCGCTTTTTTCGCATATTAAAAGTCTGGGTAAGACTACTAATCCTATCATTTACTAAAGATTCATTTGTTTCTTTTAGCTCTGTTTCCTTATTCCTCTTCTGGGAAATCATTGCTTCTAAGGCTATTGATTCACATTTTGCAACAGATTCTTCAGAAATATCAATTGTAGAATCTTGAGAATTTCTCAATATATTAAGTAACTTATCAGATAGCTTTGTGTCTACTTGAAAATCCTTCAAAGAAACCACTATTGGCACAAAGGTCAAAGACTTTGTAAATCCTTTAATTTCGAGAAGATATATGAAAAAGGCATATCCTCCTTTGGTAAATATCTCTTCTTTGTCTTCAAATTTTAAAGAACTCAATATTTTAAACTGTCTTTTTTTGTAAAAATTAATTATTGATTTGATAAAAGGATGTCTAATAGTGATAAATTCCATATGGGAATTAGAGTTTGCAACTTGATAATCGAATGTAACTGAAAATGTGCCTTTGTTCAGTAAATCCAGGAGCCTATCCATGATTTCTGAGCCGATATTTTCTCGTTTAAAGTGCTCTATGAAAAACTCCTTTAATCTTTCATCAATTGAGATACTATATATTTCCTTTTCCTTATCAATAATTTTAGTCTTTGGATACTCTTCTTTAATAAATGAAGTGAGTAAGTTTGTGATCTCATTAGCTGTGATAAACCTTTCATTCTTTTGTATGTCACAAATCTGTTCTGTGAAATAATTATCCTGACCAATGAATTTGCTTCTTTCTTTGTCAAATAACTCAAGATCTTGTTTTTTCCTTTCAATGACCATTGCCATCTGGTCTGCCTTTGCTTTCTGTTGTTCAGGTGTTAGATTTACATTGAGCACATCTTGGGTAAGCTGCTTGACCATTTCCCCTATTATTGGTTCCAGTTCGCCAACATATTGCTCAAAAATGCCTATTCTATTACATAATCTTAGGAATATGTTGCTTTCTATTGTCCCATTTACAGAGAAGTTGTATATGAGGATTTTTGGGTTTAACTGGCCATATCTATCTAATCTGCCTATTCTTTGCTCTACCCTCATTGGATTCCAAGGCAAATCATAATTCATCATGCAATTACAGAATTGCATATCTAATCCCTCTCCACCTACTTCTGAAGACAATAAAACAATGAAATCTTCTTTCATCTCAAAATCAGTAAGTAAGGTCTCTCGCTCCTCAAAAGGAACATCCCCATCTATTCTTATTATGTTGATTCCTATCTCCTTAAGCTTTTTTTCTAGATATCTTAGTGTTCTTTTAAAAAAGGAAAAGATGATAATTTTCTTAATATTCCCTTTCTGTTTGATCTTGGTCATTTCTTCCAAGAACTTCTGAGTTTTGGAATCAGGATCTTGAAGTTTTTGAGCTTGTTCAATTATATTTTTTATAAGTCCCAGATCTTGTTCAGTTAATACAAGTTTCTTATCATCTTCTTCCTCTCCATCATAAGTATCCTCTTTTGAGAGATCAATAATCCCATTTTTATGGATATCCCTAAGATATTCAATTGATGCAGGTATACAACTAGCTACCTGACGTTGTGGCATTTGTAATAAAAAGCCAGGAGGACATCCAGGATGTAAATGTAGAAATAATCTTGATACTATATCATAGAACTCCATTTCTTCCTTAGTGAACTCTACTTCAAGAGTAATAGGCTCTCTAACTGGAGATTTAATATCAATCTCCTTCTTTTTTGTTCTGGTGTATATTTGAGATAATACATTCAACTCATTTAGTTTTCTTTGAAGGATTATGATTTCATCTCTATTGAGACTTGTTTTACCCATGAGCAGTTTTTTACAGAATTGATAATTGGGATTATTAGTAAATCGTTCATTTTGACTGGTAGATTCTACCTTAGTTATTGCTTCTAGAATTTCAGCAGGAATTTCCTTTTTTCTTATTCTCTGTAATGCCAAATTAATAAATTCATTTGGCTTGATTTGCTCTTCGAATGTGTCAAAGCTATTGAATTCTTCTGGTACCAATATACGGAATAGGTTGAATAAATCTCTATTACCTAGATGTAAAGGTGTTGCTGACAGCATCACCAGTCCATCAGCTAATGTCGAGATAGTTTCTCCCAGATTATAACTATTAGTCTCTTGATTTCTCATATGGTGGGCTTCATCAATTATCACTAGATCAAAGGGTATCTGAAGTTTTTTAAGGTTCTGGAGCATTTCTTCACTTCTGAGCATCTGCATAGAAGCAATACCTTTAACTGAAACAGTTGTAGGTGATCTTTCAAATTTCCTAAATAGAAGTTTCATATCAGAAGAATCAATCAACCCAAAATCTTCATTAAATCTCTTTCTTAATTCACTTTGCCACTTAAGCCTTAATGCAGAAGGACATATTATCAATACTCTGTCCAGTTTATTTCTAGACAGCAATTCCGTGTAAATTATAGCTGCTTCAATTGTCTTTCCAACTCCAACTTCATCTGCAACAAGTAGCCGCTGATAAGGTGATTGTAAATACCTTAAAACTGGTTTGAATTGGTGCACCTCAAACTGAGTTCTGGAAGATAAAAATGCATAGAGATTATTGGAAAGCGGCCTTTCTACTTTGATATATGTGAGATAGCTCAAAAAATCTTTAAGAGATGCAAACTCTTTATTCTTAAATAAAGTCATAAAATCTACTTTCTTTGTTTCACTTACCTCAAAACTTTCTTCAGAATACGTCTTATATTGGTTTTCAATAAATAAGACATAGTAGTTTTGTCCTGAGATTATTTTTGGATCTTCACAAATAACACCAGTCTTATCAGTATTTACAAGCTTAACTACCTGTCCTTTGTGGAATTTTGGATTTGTCATTTTTTCTGATTCAACATATTTTCCATGCACTTCTCAAACTGTCTTGAAACTATCCAGCCTTCTTTTTTACATAACTCTCTAAACTTATCATAAAGTTCAATGTTTACCTTTAAAGTTACATTCTTGGTTTTCATTTCCCGTCAAAAAGCAAATATTCTCACATATTTATAAAGATTGCTGAAAAACTACCTCCTCTCTTCTTTAACTTTATGAGCCCTCGGTTTTGATAAAAAGAACTCCTCCTGTACTACGGACATATACAATGCTACGCAGAAATCTATAAGTTGACAAAAACTACGGCACCATTCTTTTTTGGTATGCAATCATTCAGGAGGCATTACCTATAATCTAGGTATGATCAATATCTTCACAAAACTCTTTCTCTTTTCCTCTTTCAAGGATTATAAGGTTTTCATTATCATAGAACATATCATTGCATTGATGTGTGTCTAATGAGGATTGTTTTAGCTCTTCAACCTCATAATTTAACAGAAGAATAGTGTATCCTGAAAACAAAATTAAGATAACTATTGCAGCTATAGTTAATTTAAGCAATATCTCTTTTTTCATGGATTGGTTAACCTCAATATTTGATTATAGATGTTTCTGTTTGTTTATATTTTCTCCCTCAACTCATCAACAATCCAAATCATGGCTTCTGTATCTAATGCACAATATTTCTCCAGGTTCTCCCTAGTTTCTTCTTTCTCCTGCTGGGTGTAATCACCGAAGGCCATGTTGATAAACTGTAGGCTTGCATCTTCTCCGTTGTTGATATCCAGTTTCTTATAGCTATCTTTTCCTGTTATTGCAGGCAAAACATCTTTTATCGAAGCAGAGCCTTTCTGCTTTGGATTGTAATAATGAAAATTTCTGAAAGGAATTAATAAATCAACAACTCTTTCAAAGATTGATTCTACCCATTTCTTTTCTTTAGGGAATAATTCAGCAAGTTCATTTAATCTAGCTTTTTCAAATCCCTGATTATATACAATTATATCTCCTTTACTGCCTAATGCTTCTTTCAAAGAAGATAAGAACTCCTTTCTTGGATCTTTAGAGCCTTCTGCTAAGAAAGAAATGTGCTTTGGCTTTGACCCAGGAGAGTCTACAACATGAAGTGAATATTGAAATGGTATCTGCTGGTAGGGATATGTA
>WJJM01000037.1 GCA_014729675.1 Candidatus Woesearchaeota archaeon
AAGCAGAAGAGCATTCTGAAACAATGCAGGATCCTTCTGAACATCCTGAAGAGCATTCTTCTTTTAGCTGCCAGACATCAGAATATCTGCAGTATGCATCTTTTGTATCAGGATTATGACATGCCCATGTTCTGTATGTCTGGAATGCATCATTATTCACGCATTTCTTATCTGATATAAACCCTGAACTGCCGCAGTCTGCATCCTTGCTGCACCTATAATCTCCTGATTCTTCTTCCATGCAATAGCCGTTTGAGCAGCCATGATCACAATCTTCCTTCTCTCTTTCATATTCATCTGTCTCACATCTTGATTCAGCTGTTCCCGGATTTACACACTCATAGTCTTTGTATTTCCTGTATGAATCTTCATCTTTGCAGTATCTTAATCCAGTCCAGTCATCATCTCCGCAGTCAGAGTCAGAATAACATTCTATCTCAAGCTCAACACATAATCCCTGCTCGCAATCTTCAGAACATCCTGTTATCAGCTTGTCTTTATCCTCGTAAGAGCATCTTGAATCTGATGTTCCTGGAGACGAACAGGAATATTCCCTATATTCCCTGTAAACATCATCCTCCTTGCAGAAGCTTGAGCTATGATAATTGTCTGTTCCGCAGTCAGAATCAGATGAACAGGCAATTGAAACGCATTCTCCATCTGAACATGAATCTTCGCATATGTATTTTATTTTTGATTCGACTGAAGAGACACATTCAGGATTAAAACATTCCCAAGTCTGATAATCCTGATAAACATTTCCATCAGAACACCATGCTCCTCCAATAAAAGAACTTTTCCCGCAGTCTGATGCTAAAGAACATTCTTCAATTATACATTCTTCATTTATGCATTTATAGCCAGAATCGCAATCTGAGTCTACTGAACATTCAGGGATGTGAGTGAAGCATTCTCCGTCAGAACATCCATCATGACATGTCTGTATGAGCTCAGATTCTCCTTCTGAAAGGCTGCAAACATTGGCAGTACATGAATAATCCATATAATGCCCATATATGTTTCCATCGGCTCTACAGTAGTTGTCAGCATACCCGTCAATGCCGCAATCCATGTCAAAATGACATCCAGATGAATCTTTAAAATTTATCTCCATACCGATAGGAGCATGAGTAGCATAATCAAACACGACATCATATTTGTCTGATGTCAATGTAAGCATGTTTCCAGTGCTGTCATAGGAATATGTTATATTGTACTCTTCAGCACCTTCTCCATCTGTTTTTGCAGCAGTAAGGATCCTGTCAAGATTATCATAGCTGAATGTCTCGACAGTATCATCCACCATATCCTCTATCTTCAGGATATTGTTCTTGTTATCATAAGTATAATTGAGTTCCTGCTTGTCGCCTGTCTTTATCTTTGTTAACTTGTAATTATCGGCATCATAGCTGAAATCTGTATCCAAAGAGTTCATATAGTCCTTCTTCACAGGCTTGCCAACCTCATTATAGTCTATATTGTCTATTAATCCGGGAATACTCTCCAAATTTCCATGTGAATCATAATCAAAATCCAGTTTCTCCTGGTTTGGCAGCACCTTTGAAATAACCCTGTCCATGGAATCGTATTCATAAGAGGTCAAAAAAGAGATTCCATCAATTATCTTTTCCTCTTCTAGGGTTCTTGATCTATCATCGTATCTGAAATTCTTAGTTACAAAAGGTGTTTGTACTGAAGATAATTCTCCAATAGTTCCTTGGTCATATGTGTATGTGATTGTTCCTTCTGCTGTTATTTTTGTCTTAACTCTATCTAATCCATCATAATCCATCTCTAAAATATTTCCTTTATTGTCAGTCTGTTTGATTAGATTTCCAACAGTATCATATTCATATGTCCATGTTCCTAGATCATGGTCCTCTAATTTTATCTTTCTCCCCAATGTATCATAACTATATGTTATCTTATTGTTCTTAGTATCGGTTATATTCAGGAGGTTTCCAAGAGCATCATAATCGTATTTGGTTACATATACCTCTCCTTGGTTGTATTCCCTTACTTTAACTATATCTCCATAAGCATCTTCAACATATGCTATTTTATTGTCATTTCGATCAAAAGCAGATACATTTCCCTGCATATATGTAAAAGATTCATCAGTAGAATCAGGATACACTATAGCAGTATTTCTATCAATGCCATCATAATAATATTCTGTATATTTAATCTTTTCATCAGGATTAGAATAGCCTACTGAAGAATAATAAGGATTGCTTTTTCCTTTCAATCTACCCGCATTATCGTATTTGTAATCCGCTGTGATAAAAGCAGAAGTTTCACTTTCAATTTTGGATTGTATAAGATTTCCTAATCCATCATAATAAGAATAACTTTCAAGATAATTTCCAATATCCTCTTTTTGTTTTACATGTACTCCTTCAGGGGCGATCCCATCAAATTCATAAATGTACTCTTTAGTAGGTGATACTTCAGAGTCATAAGGTAATATTTCTTTTACAACCCTACCAAAAGAATCATATCTATATTCGATCCCATGCCCATTCGGATCTTTAACAGAAAGCAGGTTTCCAGTCTTAAGGTCATATGCATAATCAATAGATTGATTCTTAGCATTCAATACTTTATTTACAAATCTATTTGAAGGATCGTATTTATATGTAGTAGTATATCCTCTCGAGTCTTTTTCAGATATTAAATTACCATTAGAATCGTAATCATATTCTATATATGGATCTTCCCCTCTCCTATACCAAAAAGTTTGTTTTTTAACATCAACACCCATATTATACGTGAAACTGCTCTCCATAAGTTTTGTAGCGTCGTCTGAAGCCATAAAATATATCTTAGAAGGCCGATCCATAACCCATATTGAATTCTGATAAGTATATTTTTTATATTCGTATCTTTCATCTCCATTTTTGGAAACATCTCCTAAGTAAGAGGTCTTATTAATATTCCCATAACTATCATATTCAAAATTAGTCTGTACAACTAATGGATTATCTGCAAAATCATATCTATTATCTTTTATAGTGTCTAATTTAATTACATAATAATCTCCATTATAGCTTGAACTGTATTCATTCTCAATTACTGAAAAAAGATTTTCCCTATCTCTTAAGGTTTCTGTCTTGTATTCTAATCCTTTTTTAGCTTCATCCTGGTGAAACCAATGATTTATCTTTGTATTGTCAGGTCTTGTTTCTATAACTTGATTAAATCCAATAAATTCTTTCTTGTCTGGATCGAACAAACCCCCAGAATAGTCATAATTATATGTTGATGTTAATCCAAGGCCACTTTCTTTTGTTATTGAGCTTACAACCCATCCACTAAGACCCAAGTCAGAGACAGAGTCGCTTCCTGTATTGTCTAATGAAGGGATCTTCTTATAATCAATATTGACTATTCCACCTGTAGGGAGATTTATCTTATCGATCAAATAAGCTTTTGCTGCCTTGTTCACATGACTTTCCCTTGAACTGTCCTTTCCTGCATTGATAATATCAACAGCACCATCTCCGTTTATATCAGCCAACTGAGTACTATAATCTGTGAATTTAGCATAAGGAATACTCCATCCAGACTGGGAATCAGACCAGCCTTGCCCTGTATTTATCCAGGAATATGTGCTGCTTCCCTGTCCTTTAACAGCATCATTAAGCCCGTCCCCATCTAGGTCAAGAATAATGAGCCCTTGAGGATCTGAATTTGCAACAAAAGATAATTGTGAAGGTATTCCCCATGATTTTTCAAGCCAGCCAGACCCAGTATTTATCCAGACTTTTTTAGTATCATCAATAGCCTTTACAACGTCAGGCAGTCCGTCTCCATTAATATCAGCCAGCCTTGAACCTCCATCTTTATTGCCTGCAGTAATTAAATCAGCTTCATCTGGTAGATTCCAATTAGAATCTTCAACCCAGTTATCGCCTTTTCTAATCCATGTTTTCTTGCTGTCTGACAAACCTTTTACAATATCCAATTCCTGATCTCCATTAACATCAATAAACTGGTAACCTGCATTCTTATGCACAATTGTTGAATGGTATTCTTTTTTTGTTTCACAATCCATGCTGCAGCTTTCTCCATGGTGTTGTTCAAAACAATCATCTGCTCCATAATTATAACAGCTTGATCTAGAAGGAAAATTACCTATATAATAACCATCTATAAATCCGTCATAATATATGCAGGTCCAGTCACAGTCTTCTCCATTCTCGCCAGGATCGTCGCAATCATAATTTTTAAAATCTCCGCAGTAACTAGGGCAGCCGTCAAAACAAGTATCACAATAGCGAGTTTCTTGGGTCCAGGTTTCTTCTACTATATTTATTACTGCAGCTTCTGCAGGCATATTATTGACTAGATCGGATTCAGTGAAGCCATCTCCATTATTAATTAAAATTTTTCTCCTGCTCATTTCTCCTTTAGTTAACTGCAATATATCTGGCTTTAAGTCATTGTTTATATCTGTAAATCTAACTCCTAGATCCTTGCCGTCACTATCAACAAAACCTCCAGACAACACATTGTTAAAAACTTGCTTTCCATCGAAACCATTTCCATTGTTTAACCAATATTCCATATCAGCTGAATTTTTCATCTTTACAATATCAACTCTTGCATCTCCATTAATATCGATTAATCTCACACCATTGGTACTTCCTTCTCCAAAAACAGCTTCAGAAGGTATCTGGAAATTAGAATCAGCATTAAATCCCTTGTCCAGTGCGTTATATTCAAAAGTAGTTGCAGGCAAAGCATTTCCATCTTGATCATATTGTGTTACACCGGATAATAATCTTAAAGCATTCTGGGCCATATATTGCAGAACATAGTATCTTACAGTTTCATCATTATACTTAACCCTTATCTCTCCCAGTATCCTCGATTTTCTTATCTTTGTTCCATCCTCGTAATAATCTCTTATAGATCCTTCCTTGTAATCAAACAAGATTGAATTGTTCCCATAACTTATTGAGCTAAGATAAGTTATTCCATCATCTCCTAAAGTGTTCTCAACATAATCTTCAGACATATAATTATATCTCATCTGATTAGAATAAATATCCTTTACATTGCTCAAATACCATTTTAACACATAACCCTGTTCATCTGAAACAACCTTTGAATTTGTAACTTGATCGATATAGCCAAAATAATATTTCATCCCATCTTTAGATGTAACCATCCAATGATCACCATTATCTTCAATTTTCAGATAACTTTCATGCTCAGTATGATATCTATCTTCAGATGCAACATATACCAATTTGCTGCTCACACCCCCTAGATTAATCATAAACTCATCATCAGAAGTATCATTTGGAGTTCCTTTTGCGTCTCTTGCGATATAATTTAGATTCAGTCCCCAACCATTTCCAATCTCACTAACTGCTGTTGTCTTATGATGGTTATAGAACAATGCAACTGAAGGCTCAAGCCCATTTATCCCAGGAAGAACCTTTATTGGATATGAATAAGTTGAACTGCCTGTAAAAAGATTTGTCTGATAATCATTAGCATGAACATTATTTGGAGTCCTTAAATTAGATTTATAACCTTCCACAGTTTCGTCTGTAGAAGTAACTCCGCTTGTAGTAGTCATTCCCTCGCTGGATTGTATACTAACTGCTGAATCAGTCTGAACATCCTTATCTTGAGTTTCCTCAGCATAAATAACAGGGCTTAAGCTAATCAAAAGCATTGCAAAGATTGCAAACATTTTTGTTTTAGTCATTTTTTAAGCATTTAACATGACAAAGTACAGGTTTTCCTTGTTCAGTTTTTTTGATGACCCAGCCAAATTTTTCTACGACTATCTCCTCCTTGCACTTTATACATTTGTTTGGCCATCCTTCATACCTCCATTTAGCCAAAATATCAAAATCAACATAAGGTCCTCCAAGAGCAGTAAATTCAACATCAGATAAACAAAGCAAATCTTTCATTTGAGTATTATCATAATCCATAATTTTATTATAAATATCTTTAGCTTCATCTAAAGAGATCTCCTGGTCATACAATTTTTTTAATAAGTCTATTTTTTTCATCTTCTTGGAGCTACCCTCCCTTTAACTGCAGGTTTATACATTGCACCTGATAATGGATCTTGTGCACCCATATGTTTCCCCATATCGTCAAATACCTCAATCTCATTATGGAGATTATCCCACTTATATATTCTTTTTCCTACTCTTTTATATTGAGGGTTACTTTTTATCGAACGTCCATTTTTCAATATATTCTTCCAAATGGGACTATCAGGTTTTCTAACATTTACTACTCTCCCTCCTTTCCCTCTTAAACTTCCTGACTTATCAGCCATCATCTTTCTGAAAGTATTGGTGTTGGAGTTTGTCCTAGACATCCCTTTAAACCTGCCTGCAATATTAGAAGCAACAGGTTTAAGCAGCTGGCCGATAGCTTTTCCACCTATTGCAAATAACGCACCTCCTCCAGTCTCTAATGTTATATCTTGTGCATTAGCTAAATCTTGATTCCATGCAATGTCTTCATTCATCAAATTGTAACTTAATTGAGTAGACCTTCCTCCAGAAAAACCTGCTATTGCACCGCCTAATGCAAAACCTCCGTATCCAGTTCCAGCAGCTGCAGTTCCAATTCCAAATGTTGCTGCACCTACTGCACCTCCTGCACCAACAAAAATGCTAAAGCTAAACAAAACAATTGCAAATATTGCAAATATCTTTGTTTTATTCATTTTTTTGATTTTTCAGGTATATAAGATATCCAAAACAGATTCGGGTCTTTTTGCTTTATTTTAAATGATTTTAATAATTTTAAAGCTTTGGCTCTTATTTTTGACCATTCTTCTGAAAATCTTAAAGCTTCTAATGTCCAGATATTTTTATTATTAGGAATTTTTTTTAAAAAGTTTCTCAATTTCATCTAATTTCTGTTTTTTATTCTGATTCATTGATTTTTTCTATATTGGATAATTGTTCTTTAAAATCCCATTCTTTGGGTTTTTTAATCTCATCAAACCATTTGGCTCCATTTTCAATCCATTTTTTTCTTAATTTTTCCCAGGCAGAATCATGATCATCAAATCCAAATTCAGTTCCACAACAGGGACAGATAACAAAAGTAGGGGCTCCTTTTTCATAAGAGTATATATTTTTATTATCTTCCCTCCTTATTAAAGGAGCTTCATCTAATTCAGGATACCCGCAAACCGGACAAATATATTTTTTATTGTTCATTTTATTTATCACCTATATATCTGTTTTAAATAATAATTATAACTTTTAGCTGGATCATCATATGGTTTAAAATAAGTTCTTATTGTAGTGCCATCTGCATTTAACACTCCAAATTCAGTTGTTTTAGGATTATACTTAACTATAGCTCCATCCGAAGGCCTTATCATCTGAGCTGTTCCTAATTTAGGATTTTTGCCACCTAAAAAATTTTTTGCAGCATAATTATATGATTTAGCAGTCTTAAAGCCCATCTTAGCTCCATGTTTATTAAAATGAGAACTTAAAGATGCCTTATTGCTAAAAGATGGGCCTGAAGATACTTTTGCACTGCTCTTCATGACACCACCAAAATTACCATAAGTAAATGTATTTCCTTTGTAACTGCTGTATGATGCACTTGCTGCTCCTGTCATAATGCCTAAAGTGCCCCCAATCAAAGCGCCTTTATATGCACTATCTATTAAATTATTATTTAATGAATTTCCTGTAAGTATATTAGCTGTAATTTGGGAACCTACAGAAGCCATCATTACTGATGCCGAACCTACAGAACTATAACCTGCCATTGCAGCAACACCGCTTGTAGTTGCAAATATGGGGGCAGTTACAACTGCTGCAGCAGCACCTGCTAAAACACCAACTGCTCCTGCTGCACCCCCAATTGAGGCATGTTTTGCAGTGGTCCATGCGTTAATAGAGCCTGTTGTAGAATGTTGATAATAAGCAGAAACGCCTGCGGATATCACTGCACCAGCAGTAAAACCTATTGCCATAGCAGTAAAAACAAAATGACCACTATCATCCACATACTTCACAGGATTATTCCTGGCATAACTATATCTATTAAGCTGCTGAGGATCATAGATGTCAGGCAGCATTGTATCTGGTTGAGTGAAATGTCTCAAAAATGAGCTATAATAACGCGCATTATAATAATGCAGTCCAGTATCTTGATCTTTTTCCTGTCCTGTAAAAAGATGCCTTGAATCTCCTCCTTCAAGAACCTCTCCAAAAGGTAAATATTCTGTCTCTTCAACAACATCTCCAGAAGAATCAGTTACGATATCAGTACTTCCAAGATGGTTTGGATGATAGAAATATAATTCTCCGTCAGGATCCTTCCTTCCAACCAAGGAATCTGAATCATAATAATAAACTGTATCTTTTTCTCCAGAATCATCAATTTCTCTCACATAATTCTTATCAATATAATATGTTGTTTTACTGCTTTCATCCTCATCATAAGTTATCTTCTTAATCCTTTGCCCGGATTCATCATAGAAATACTCTTCTAAAATTCTCCCCTCAGAACCTCCTTCCCTTACCCTGATAAGCTGGTTCAATGAATTGTATTCGTAATAATTGCTCATGTCTTGTATCAGGTTTCCATTCTCATCATAAGAAAGATCATAGCTGGACTCAATTGCAAAATTCTGGGGCAGCATCCCCACAAGGAATATTATACATACCAACAGTCCCAGCAGCTTTTGTTTTTTTTCTTTAATGTTGTCCACCCCAAGTTACAAATAATTAATAAGGTTGATTTATAAAGCTCAGGTATATGCCCTATATATACC
>WJJM01000038.1 GCA_014729675.1 Candidatus Woesearchaeota archaeon
TCTAAACTAAGAGCCAGAAAATATAAAACCCAGAAAATAGAACTATTGTTTAAAATATTATCATACAATATCGAAAGATCAATAAGAATTGTTATTACTTTGGTGATTCACCATCTGTATTTCTACAGAGCCATCAAAATAAAAAAGTTTATATATCTTTTATTCAAAATATATCAATATGGTGATAGATGCAGCTAAATCTCTAAAGAAAAACAAGACATTCAAATCTTTCATGAAAAGAGCAGGAGTATTTTTAGCTATCATCCTTCTTGAGATATTAGTGCTTACTCTTGTTATAGATTACACAGGAGTTGATCTTGGATACGTTATAGCTTCAAAAAATCCTCATCTATTGGTTTATTCATTTGTCATGCTTTTCCTACTCATATCTTTAAGAGAGCTTGCAAAGATAAATAAAGTTCATGATATTGACTATAAAAAATCTATTCCATTATTCTTATTAAACATATTTTCTGTATACCTATTTTATAGATTAAACGTATATTTCATAGATAACCCTGCACTGATAGCTTCTAGACCTTTATTTTATTCTCTTATATGGTTTGGACTGGCTTTCATCTTAGGAGCATCATTGCTGTTTGCAGTTTTCAGCCATGAATTTGTAGGCTATTTCCTGAAAAAGTTCAAAAAACAACTTTTGATCTCAGGAGCTGTATCTGTAGTTTTCCTGTATCTATCTGTACAATTTGAAAAGCTATGGCCTTTCTTCTCTAAGATAGTTGGTGCATCAGTCTACTTCATGCTAAGCATATTTTTCAAAGGTGCGACCTATACGCCTAATGACGGCTCTCCTGTCGTAGGCATCCCATCTATAACTGCAAAGATATATGCTCCTTGCTCAGGTATAGAAGGAATGAGCCTTTTCATCCTACTTTTCACAGTACTTGGCATAGTAGAATACAAAAAGATAGATCAAAAAAGATTTTTCATAATTTTTCCTATTGGATTGATAGGCGCTTTTGCAGTAAATATATTAAGAACATTTGCTATCTTTGTCATGGGCCATTTCACATCAGCTGAATTCGCAATAGGGGCATTCCATTCAAACATAGGCTGGATAGCATTCACATTGTATTTCTTGATCTTGATCTATCTGACTTATCCATGGATGCAAAAAAAAGAAGATAACAAAAAAAAGACTAAAAAACATAAGCTTATTAAATAATAAGTTATAATATGACATAATATGAAAAACAAAATACTGATCATCTTTATCTTAAGCATATTCTTGTCAGGCTGTACAATGACTGGCATGGTCGTGAAAGAAGTTGAAGAAGTCCCTACTCAGGAAGAAAGAGACCAGTCTGAGATAAGCAAGGCATTGGCTGAAAAAGACATCTCTGTCTGTTATTCTATCCAGAGCCAGCATGTAAGAGAATCATGTTTTATCAAACTTGCCCAGGCAATGGGAGATGCATCTATATGCGACAATTTGCTTGGAAAGTCATTAAAACAGTCCTGCAAAGCAGGCATAGAATAATTTCTTCTGAAAAGATTTATATACTAGATTAGATATAAGTTTATTATGCCATTAGCAGTAACCCATGTATTGTTGACGATAATTGCAGTAGACATATACAGGGATCATTTTGCTAAACATAAAAGATATTTCACACTTCACACTCTGTTTATAGCAGGTTTAGCTGGATTATTGCCAGATATAGATATAGTATTCAGGATCATAGCTGATTTTTTCAGTTTTGATGTCCCCATACTTCTTCAACATGGAGGCATAACCCATACTCTTATATTTGGCCTCATATTCCTTATCCCTGGATTTATGCTTCTAAAAAAAGAACAAAAAAGAGCAGCAACATATTTCTTTGTCATAGCTTTTGGAATAACTTTCCACATCTTTCTGGATTTTTTTCTGGGAGGGGGAGCTTACGAAGGAATAATGTGGTTCTGGCCATTGTCTACTTCTACATATAAACTGCACATATTAGCTGCATTAGGGCTTCCTAACATTCCAGAAGCTATAGATGCTTTGATACTGTTAGGATGGCTTTGGCATGAAGAAGTAAAACATAAGATAAAGGATTTTATATAAATTATCTCTTCCTTCTCTTTGATTTAGAAGTTTTTTTTCTTTTTGGATCTGCCTTTCTTTTCTTGGAAACTTTCTTCTTGCCCATGCTTAGCTTTCCTGCAAATACATAAAAAGTAAAGATTCCTGCAGCTATCATCACTATCATAACTAAAGTTCCATGCGTCAAAAGCTCTTCTCTTGTCTGCCCAGGAGATTCAGGTACTGGCTCTTTTTCTGAATGTATTTCAGTCTCATCTGCCTGATCTGCTGTCTCTATATCTGTTTCCTCTGCTGTCTCTTCTTCTGTAAATGGTGTGCATGACCTCATCTCAAAAGGCTTAAGCTGGATAGTGCCGCAACTGTTCGCATCATAGCATGACCTTGTCTGTATTCCTGATCCAGAGCATGATCCCCATGAGCTGCATGACCAGGATTCAATGCATATCTTCTTTTCAGCTTTGGCAGAGCTGCCTCCTCCTCCGCCTCCTCCAGAGCCGCCTCCAGACGAACCCCCTTCAGAGGTTTCTTCTTCAGTCTCTTCAGCAATAGCCCTGACTATAGTGTGCTCAAGAAGTTCAACCTTAAACTTGTTTCCAAGATCAAAACATCTATACTGCCCTTCTTCTCCAGGACAAGCAAGTTTTATCTCATCTTCTGCACTGCAATCCTCAGTCATCTCATCAAAATCCTCTGCATCCCTGTCAAGTATGCATACATGATTCTCATCATCTTTCTTGTCTATAAACACTTTCTTAAGTATATTATTCTCTTTTTTAGCTCCTCTTACAAATATGCCTGATTCTTCTTTAAGATACTCTATAATCACATCCTTAGGAAGCCTTTGGCCTTTGCTTCCAAGTTTAAACTCTATAAGCTTGTTGTTATCATGATCCTCAACACTTGCCATTGGCTCATCAGGAAGATATGAGACATCCAGAGGGATATTTGAACTTATCTCTTCGTCATATTCGTCATCTTCATCACCATCTCCAGTTATATAACATTCACTGCTGCAGCTTGTACCATGACAGTCCATCACAACATATGCTTTTACATTTGCTGCTTTTGCCTTTATCCTCATATTATAGTCACCTGGATCCTCATTCAAAGTAAACTCAAATATATCATACTCTCCTCTTTTTATCCCTTCGCCTATGGTCTCGTATTTGATAGAATAAAAAGGATTGTTTGTAGGATTTTCAATATCATATCTGTTAGATTCCCCTTCATAGACAGAGTTATCTGCTGGCACTACAGGAACAACACCTTGAGGCAGCCCTACTGCAACATAACTAAGAGCTCTGCGCCTTTTGTTTGTAATCTTAAGCCTATAGGTGAAGGTTCCGTCGCAATTATCTCTTTTTTCAATCATCTTAAATATCATCCTTCTGCTTCTCCTATTGCAGCAGCTGAAATCATCTTCACATACATATTCCTCTTTGCATTGGCTTGAACACCCATCTCCATCCTGATTGTTTCCATCATCGCATTCTTCTGAATCCTGATTCAATAATCCGTCTCCACAATAAGGACATCCTTCATCTATCTCTCCATCACAATCATCATCTATGCCATTGCACTTCTCTTCTGCACCCGGGTATATGCTGTTATCTGCATCATTGCAGTCAAATATTCCGCACCCGCCAATATAATATCCATCTCCATCATTGTCATAGCAGTCTGAAGGATCTTCAAAACAATTATATCTGTCCCATGGATGCTTTACAGGCATAACTATTACATCAAGATCTTTTTCAACAGGATCTCCATCCAATATATATCCGTCATATTCTCCTGGAACAGGAATATTCCACTTATCTTGTAAAAACATAGATTCAACAAATGATTCCTCGATACCCATCTCCCAATATTTTGTTACTTCATTTCCATTGATCTCAGTAAACGTAACATCATCTCCAAAATTTCCATTAGATATAAAGTATTCAAAGAAAGGTCCGATGATATTCTTGAAAAGAGGATTTCCACCTGTATTCAAAAATTTCCAAAGATGGAAAACAACCCTATCAACAATACATCTTATAGGCCCATTGGTTGTTATCTTTGTCTTACAGATGCACTCAGTCATGCATTCTTCATCTTCGTCATCTTCGTCATCGTCATCTTCGTCATCGTCATCATCATCATGACAAGATATACCTATACCCGAGCCACTATACCCTTCATCATCACATATCTCGATTATATGATACTCATGAGTTATACTGTTGTCATTAAGCACACTGATATAAGTCTGCAGATCAGTGCTTCCTATTGTATATAATTCTTTTTTCAAAAGAAAAGGGGCTTTTATAGTTATCTTCATGTCATTGTTTACAACATAATGATCATTGAACACCTCAACCAAGGGAATATCTGGATCAACACTCTCTGCACTAAACGTGATCAAAAACTTTGAAAAAGATATCTTGTTTATCTCATTGACTACAGCTACACCTTCCTCAAAACCAGGACAGGATTCTACTGGAACTGTGTATTCCTCATCTTCATCTTCACATTCATCATCACAAGATATGCCAATCCCAGAACCACTGCACCCATTATCTTCTTCAGGAAGTTCATGCAGACAAGAAGTAGCATCCCCTTCTATAATATCTTCATTTAGGTTCCCTATCCTCTGATAGTCACCATTTATATGATTTATCAAGACTGCATCACTTTCATCTATAACATCCTGAAAATCTGAAGCTCCTGAATATATAGACTCCACAGGAGTGCTTAGGCTTATGCCTCCTGATGCAAGGTTAAACATATTTGCTAAGAAAAACTTTTCTGCTCTTGCTTTCTGCGGATGGTTTCTCCTCAATATAGAGCAGGCCTGGCTCCTTGAATACAATCCTGAAAAATAATCTGAATTTTCTCTTATTATCTGAAGATATTCATCAAGATCATCATCTGGGATGCAGTTTTTGTCGCAATGGCTCCCTCCGCATGATATTCCCAATCCAGAGCCACTGCACCCATTATCATTATCAGCATCACAGGGATCGCAGCAGACATGAGTCTTCCAGTATCCAGGACTTAGAACAACACACTCTTCAGGAATCTCTCCGCAGGGATAAGACAGTTCAACTGCCCCATAATCATCATCAATTATAATATCTATATCGATTATCTCTTCAAAAGCATCCTGCATATCCTGTTTTGTAAAAGAATTTACAGCAAAAGCAAAAGAAAATAATAAGACGGCAGCTACTAAGATCAAAAACAAAAATTTTATGCCCCTCTTTTTTATCATATCCATCTTAATCGTATTATTGATTAAATATCTTTCTATTTTTTATCTTCCCTGTCAAGGAGATATTCTATAGCCTTGTCAAAAGTAAGATTTTTTGTTGCAGCAAATATCTTAAGCCTGTGCTGTATCTCAGGTCTTACAGGAATCCTGCTTGTTGCATTTTCTTTCATTGTAAATATTTACAATCCTTAAATTAGTATAATTAAGTATAAAAGTTAAATTATTTACATTAATTACAATCAATCTATTTAAACCTTTCCTTTTTATTTTTTTATCACTTTAAGATGAACAAGAACCTTTTAATACGAGATTGATTAATTTATAACCTTATGGGTGGAAATGACATTGGAATAATAGATTATAAAGAATATATTACATTATTTTGGAGATATAAATATCTCATCCTTATAATCTTGATGATGTCATCCTCTTTAGGATATTTTTTCTACAAGTCTGAAATCCCAGTATATACTGCAAGAGCACATATTCTTATAGACCGTGAAACGATAAGCGGAAGCTATGATGTAGGGAATGTGCAGAACATGGGAACAATAACCACTACAGCAACAAGCTATCCTTTTGTCTATGATCTTGTAAAGGATCTAAACCTTTCAAAATACCCTATAAAAAACGGTCTTGTTGATAGGCTTATCTCTGGAGAGGATGTAAAGAACATGGATACAAGGAATCTTGTATTCTATTATATGGCCAAGATAAAAATATCAACACAAAGAGGCAGCAGAAATATAATCCTGGTGACCATAACAAGCCAGTACCCTGAACTTGCTGCAAGGATATCTAACGAAGTTGCAAGCAGGATCATAGAGGAAAATGCAAGAGCAAAGACACAAAAGATAGAAAAAAGCCTCAAATACATAGACAATCAGTTGGATTCTATAAATATACTTATAAGCAAAAACAGGAAAGAGATAGAATCTCTTAAGAATTCATTGGATTACAAAGAGATGATGAATCTAAGGGATCAGATAGATACAGATCAAAATACATTGGCTATCTTAAGAAGAGAACAGGAACACTTAAGAGCATCATTGATCCTTACTGAAGATGAAGAGGCAGCAGAAGAACAAAAATCAAGACTTGAATATATAACATTAAGGATAGAAGAACTCTTAGAGATGATCGAAGAAGATAAAAAAAGACTGAATGAGATAGATAAGACTGACCTTTACAAGGTAAAGGATCTTGAATTTTCTATAAGTACAGATGAAAGCATATACAATAATCTTCTTAATGAAAAACAGAGAGTACTATTGATATCGATAATAAACTCAAGAAATATGAGATTCTTAAGCAGAGCTTATGTGCCTATAAGCAATGACAGCTCAAAGGGCATAACAATAATAGGTGTATTTATGGTCTTCGGTATGGCTGTAGCTTTCGGACTTATCCAGTTGTTTGAGATGTTTAATAAACGTTTTAAATCCTCAGCAGATATAGAAGAGACATTAGGTGTAAATGTCATAGGAAATATTCCCATAATCAACAAACAGGAAGAGTTGAAGATGCTTAACCCTAATCAGCATCCAAAATCATATGTTACAGAAGCTTACAGGACCTTGTCTACAAACATAAGATTTGCAACAAAAAATAAAGATATAAAATCCATAACATTTGCATCAGACAAAGCAGGAACAGGAAAATCCTATACAGTATCGAATCTTGGGGTAACTATGGCAGAAGCAGGACATAAGATACTGCTTGTTGATGTTGATCTAAGAAGACCAAAACTCAACAGGATATTTGACAAGCCAAGAAAGCCAGGACTTACAGATGTGCTTTCAGGAAGAGCCAGCTTCAAAGACGCCTTGATCAAACTAAGAAAGAACCTTGATATGCTTCCTGCAGGAAGTCTTGGCTATAATCCTCAAAGCACCATAGAATCAGATGGGATGAAAAAGTTTATCAAGAAATATTCCAAAAAATATGATCTCATATTGTTTGATTCTGTCCCATTGGTACAGTTCAGCGACAGCGCGATTCTTGCTTCATTGACAGGAGCATCAATAATTGTAATGGACGAGAAAAACTCTGAGAAAAGTGCGATGGAACTCTCTAAAGAAAGGCTTGAAGTTGCAGGCTCTAATATTTTAGGGGTAGCTGTAAACAAGTCAAAAAGAAGTTACAGCAAATATCGCTATTATTACTATTACCATTATAAAGATGATGGCAAAGAAAAAGATAATCTTGTTGTAAAACCTAAAAAAGAAGGCGCAGTCAAAAAAAGACTAAAAAAGTTAAAGCATCTTTTCAAAAGAAAACCCAAAAAAGAGAATAAGTGATTATAATATCTTACCTAATATCTTTCCCTTCTTAAGCACGTATCTTAAGAGATGTGCAGGAATTATCCCTGTAAGATTGAACATGACATCATAAAAGCTGAGATATCTTCCTGGAATAAACCCTTGTAAAAACTCAAGCATAGCCCCTATCAAAAGACTTAGACTTATAGCAAGGGCATAATGGTTATTTCTCAAAATATCTATTTTTGAATGTCTAAATGCAACACCCATAAAAAAGCATAATGTAAAATATGCTGCAATATGCTCAATATCAGAAAAATCAAGCTCATGGAAAAAAGAGCCTTTTTCGCCTGCTATAACTTCAAAAGGCCTGGGTATTATACTGAAGAACAGTATTACAGCTATAACTGCCAGCAAAGGCATCCAATAAAATAACTTATGCTTATCAAGCCATCTGACTATGTCCATGATAGATAGAAAGTTTATATGTATAAAAGTCTTTAGTTTCACTCCTGAAAAGTATTATTCCTTAAGTAAAATACAATCCATGCTCTTGAACTCTGCTTGCTATTTTAATTTCTCAAAAAGCAGACTAAGAACCAATCATATCTTTAAGTCAGACTTTGATATGTATAATTGAAAGCCTGCTTGTGATTAAATTTAAGTTTTAACCTATGATCTATTTTATTTTTTGATAAGAAACAAAATTAAAACTTTCAATCCAATTGATGGCACTCACAGCTTTGCTGCTCGTGCACAGCCCTATAGTTGCGTAAGCAACCCAGGGCACCGGGAATCTCTGATTCACTAGTGCCTCTCTTCGCAGCTAAGTCGAGTTCTGACTTCGACTATAAATTAGCACTCGACTACGAAGCGACAGCGCTATAGTTAGCGAGCAAAGCGAGCGTTATAAATAATTATTTTTGAATAATTATTGCAGGACAATCATTGACCTAGAGATAATTGTTTTTGGATCGCGTTAGAAAGAACATCATACTAAAAATCAATAGATTTTTAAACAGATTATAAATCTTAATTCTCATGACAAAGATATGTGTTGTTGGACTTGGGTATGTTGGCTTGCCTTTAGCTCATGCTTTTGACAAAGAATTCGAAGTTATCGGATTTGATGTATCAGAAAAAAAGATAGAAGAGCTAAAAAACAACATTGATTCCACTGAAGAGCTTACTTCTGAACAGGTAAAAGAATGCAATATAGATTTCACTACAGACCCTTCAAAAATAAGACAAGCAGATTTCATAATAGCTGCAGTCCCTACTCCTATAACAGATGACAAGATTCCTGATATGAAATATGTTAAGTCTGCTTCTGAAATAATAGGAAAGAACATGAAAAAAGATTCTATTGTTGTATTTGAATCTACTGTCTACCCGGGAGCTACAGAAGAAATATGCATCCCTCTATTAGAAGAAGAATCAAATATGAAAGCAGGCCAGGATTTTAAAGTTGGCTACAGCCCTGAACGTATCAATCCAGGAGACAAGGAACATACTGTAACAAAGATAATTAAAGTTGCTGGAGGCATGGATCCTGAAACAACAGACAAGATGGCTGAGATATATGGAAAGGTCATAACAGCAGGCATACATAAGGCTCCTGACATAAAGACAGCTGAAGCTGCAAAAGTTATAGAGAATATACAAAGAGACCTGAATATAGCATTGGTCAACGAACTATCACTGATATTTGAAAAGATAAGCATCAGCACAAAAGATGTGATAGAAGCTGCTGGAACAAAATGGAACTTCCACAAATATCTTCCAGGATTGGTAGGAGGCCATTGCATCGGCGTAGACCCTTATTATCTTACATATAAGGCCCAAAAGCTTGACTATGAGCCAAGAGTTATCCTTGCTGGAAGAGGGATCAACGAGTTCATGTCAAAGCATCTTAACAACATGGTGCTTAGGGCTTTGATGAAGAACAAAAAACATGTAAAGGATTCAAAGGTTCTTGTCATGGGCCTGACATTCAAAGAAAACTGCCCTGACACAAGAAACAGCAAGATAAAAGATGTTATGGATTATATGAAGAAATATGGCATCAAAATAAAAGCCATGGATCCTTTGATAACAGAAGAAGATATAAATTCATTTGGCATAGAAAAATATGATAAAGATGAAAAGTTTGATGTTGCGCTTGTGTTCAGCCCGCATGATGCATTTAAAGAACTTACTCTTGACAAGCTTAAAGACATGATGCATGAAAATCCTGTCCTTATAGATGTAAAAGGTTTCTATGATAAACAGGAAGCAGAAGAAAAAGGATTCTATTATAAGACTCTTTAATCTTTCTTAAATATCTTTGTAAATAATCCTATAAAAAGATATTCTACTGTCCACAAGACAATCTTCATATCTAAAGAAGGGGATTCGTTTCTTATATAATATTTGTCAAGCTTAAGCCTATTCCTTCTTTTCATGTTTCTAAGGCCTTTCAATCTTCTTATCCTTGACATACCCCAGTTGGAATATCTGGCTATCTGATTAAGGCATGTCATCCCAGGCCTTACCTTAAAGATGGTATCCCATGACTTATCTTTGCTTTTCAGATGATGATAGCGGGGAACATCCAAAGGCCTTGGCCCTATCAAACTTATATCGCCTATAAGAACATTCCAAAGCTGGAGAGTTTCGTCAAGATGCGTGTCTCTCATATACTGGGCTAGCTTGTTTATCACTATCTTATCCCCTAATCCGTCTTTTCTTCTTTTAACACCATTGACTAATGTCCTGAACTTGTATACAGTAAAAAGCTTCTTTTTCTTGCCGACCCTTTTTGAGCTGAAGATTATCGGACTTCCATCTGAAATAAAAACAGCCAGTCCAAGAAATAATAATACAGGAGACAACAGGATAAGAAACAATAAAGAAAAGCAAAAATCTATAGTCCTCTTGATTATCTTGTAAATTATCATATTTTACCCCTATTCCTCTCTAGAAAATTAATAATATAAATTTCCTCTATGTTGTTGAGAGAAAACCTGTTTTATAAATCTTTCGCAAATAATTTATCACTTCTTAGAGAAGATTTTTCTTAACATCAGGATAAATGTATAACAGATTATTTTAATATCTAAACAAAAAGATTCTTTTTCTACATAATATGAATCAAGAACCATCCTGTGCTTAAGAAAATGTTTTCTGTCAGTATCTCTTTTCAACAGGCCTTTGAAATTTTTTTCAAACTTTATCTTTTCATCCTGTTTAAGATAATCAGTTACAGATTCTATACTTGTCAATCCAGGCTTTATCTTTATTATATCATTGACGTGTTTGTTTTTTTTAAACCATGATTCATAAAATTCCTTGTCCAATGGCCTTGGCCCAACTAAACCCATATCTCCTTTTAGGATATTGAAAAGCTGTGCAGTCTCATCAAGAAAGGTCTTTCTCATAAATCTTCCAGCAGAAGTTATAAGCTTATCATATCCAATCCCTTTATTATGCATATCCCTTGCCCCTACAACCATTGATCTAAATTTATAGATATTAAACTCCTTCCCATTTTTCCCGATCCTTTCATGCTTATAGATAACAGGTCCTTTTGAACTGAATTTTATCCAGACTGCTAATATGATAAAAACAGGCATCAATATTATTATACCTATCAAAGAAAGGATTATATCGAATATTCTTTTTATGATATGATAGATTTTCATTTTACAATAGACTTTAAAAATTTTCTGTATTCTTTGCCTATGTTTTTGTCTTCTAATGCAAACTCAGTCTCTGTTTTCATATAAGACAATGGGTCTCCTACATTATAGAACTTGCCTTTTATATTCATATTAAAAACATCATTATTCTCACTAAGTTTCTCAAATATATTTACATCTACATTATCTTCCCCAAGATTATATCTCTCATTTTGAAGTGTTTTAAATATTTCTGGCTTGAACAAAAACCTTCCCTGTGCTCTTATATTCTTATTGTTCTTTTCAAACTTTTCTATAATCTGTTTCGCAGCAGGAACTTTTGATCGGTAAAGAACATCTGAAAAGGTAACTATAAACGGCTCATCTTTGACATAATCCCTTGCATGCCATACTTCATGCATCCAGCCCATAGGCTCATATTGGCCGATTGTATTAACTTTGCATAAACTCTCTATCCTTCTAAATTTGTTTATCGCACTCTCTTTCTTCAGTTTTTTAAGCAGAGCATTTAGCTCTTTGTCTTTTGAAAAGAACCTTTTTATCTTAGAGATATGGTTAGAGACGATTATAACCTCTTCTATCCCTGAAGAAGCCAATTCCTCTATTATATATTCAACTACAGGCTTATTCAATATCTGCAGAAAAAGCTTTGACTCAACTTTTGTATAAGGATACATCCTTGAATTAAGCCCAGCAGCAGCGATTATAGCTTTTCTTACCTTTTGCATATTATTTTTCTATTGGCTTTTATATTAAAATCTTTCTATTTTGATGGCTCTGTAGAAATACAGATGGTGAATCACCAAAGTAATAACAATTCTTATTGATCTTTCGATATTGTATGATAATATTTTAAACAATAGTTCTATTTTCTGGGTTTTATATTTTCTGGCTCTTAGTTTAGA
>WJJM01000039.1 GCA_014729675.1 Candidatus Woesearchaeota archaeon
AGCCATGATCATTCATTCTCCATAACAACAGATTCTAATGATAATGTTTATGTAATAGGAAAGTCTCACAATGGAGAATATTATGATCCTAATACAATAAAATACGATTCTGCTGGAAATGAAATCTGGAACAAAACTTACGATGGCGGCAATGGTTCTGTTAATGCAATAACAACAGATTCTAATGATGATGTTTATGTAGCAGGGAGTTTTAATGATGATTACCTTACAGTAAAATATTCAACCTCAGGATATACAGGAGGCAATGGAGATCCTGAAGGCATACCTGAATTTTCAACTGTTGGAATCATTTTGGTTTTGTTGATTGCAGGAGTAGGTATTGCATTTGTTGTTAAGAAGAAACAATAAATTTTTTTATTTTTATTTTTTCTAATTCTTTTTAGGAATATTTATATATGATTCATCTTTTTTAGTGTATAATATTAAATGAGGTGTTTAAACAATGAAAAAAATAATAATTATATTTGCTATGATTGTTTTGATGAGCAGTTTTGCTTCTGCTGCTTTGACTGATGGATTAGTAAGCTACTGGGATTTTGACGAAGGCGCTGGAAGTACTGCTTATGATTCTCAGGATGGGAATGATGGAACATTGAATGGTAATCCGCAGTGGGTCACTGGAAAGGTAGGACCATATGCTCTTGATTTTGATGGGAGTGGGGATTATGTTGGGGTGCCTGACTCATCTGACTGGGATTTTGGTAGTGGCAGTTTCACTATCGCTTTCTGGGCAAATTTAGATGCAATTAGTTCAAATTATGTGCTTGAGCATTATGGCAGTTCTTTGAGATGGGCATTCATTTATGATGGCGACAGCTGGAACTATTATGATTCTGTTAACGGCAAAGTAATAGAATACAGTACAGTCCCCAGCACAGGAACATGGTATCATATAACTTACACAAAAGAAGAAAATGATTATACGTTATATATTGACGGTTCCTCTGTACAGTCAAACACTGCATCTGACGTTCCAGATGTTGACGGTCCTTTGTATATAGGCAGGTATGGCGGTAATCTTAACTATAATTATGATGGCACTCTCGATGAGATAGGAATCTGGAACAGAGCATTATCCGAGGGGGAGATTGTTACATTAGCAGGAGGAACTAATCCTCTCAATAATGGAGATGAAGAACCTGCTGTCCCAGAATTCTCAACTGTTGGAATCATTTTGGTTTTGTTGATTGCAGGAGTAGGTATTGCTTTTGTTGTTAAGAAGAAACAATAAATTTTTTTCTTTTTCTTTTTCCTAATTCTTTTTAAGAATATTTATAAATGATAAATGATTTTTTAGTGTATAATATTAAATGAGGTGTTTAAATAATGAAGAAATTGATATTGATATTAGCTATGGTTGTTTTGATGAGTTCTAGTGTTTTTGCTGCACTTATCAACGATCCCGATAATGGTGATGTTATTGTTGATGAAGAAAACGGTATGTTTTGGTTTGCAGATTTAAGGCATCTTGGAGCTCAGGGTCCTACTTATTCAGGGGTAATCAGTTATATAAATGGCCTTAATGCAAACCCTGCTTTTAATGAGTTTGCATCTGATTGGCATCTTGCATCGCAGACTGAAATGGATTTTCTTATAAATAATTACTCTCTTGATAATATTAGTTCTCATTTTGGTTATGCTAAGTTTCAACAGTCAGGAGGTTCAAGAAAAAGGTGGTATTACGGCAGATATGAAAATGTGCCCTCGTCAGGATATCACAGCAGATGGAGATTTATCAAGGACTATGATGATTCCTATTATAATATTGGTTTTGATTCAGTTGATGACACTTCAAGAACATGGGATACTGCAGCCTGGATAACAGCAACTTTTAATTCTTATAATGTTACTAAGCCGGCTGGTTCAGGATATGATTTGTATGATTCATATGGAAATTCAATTGTTAATTCCACTTACAAGAAAACTATAATTGCACAGATAGGTGGAGATGTTAAGGTTGAATTTGAGATAAATGCAAGCATAAACTTAAGTGAAGTTTTTGTTGATGCAGATTCTACAAGTACAGTCGTTGCTAATCTTGGAGAGGTAGATGGAGTTACTGGGAACCATACTTTATATGTGCCTGTTGTTGAAGAGATAGGAGTTTATGTATGTCCTGATGCTGAAACATTATCTGAGATAACAACTTCTTGTTCAGGATATGAGCTGTTTGATTATGCTACTGAATGTGATGGAAATACAGCAAAGAATGTTGGAGGAGATAGTGTTATATGCGAGATAGTCTCAGGCAACTATAAATTAAGTGGATTGACTGGATCGGGCGGAGGAGATTATGATCTTCTTGAAGGAGGTTCTGTCCCTGAATTCTCTACAATTGGGATGGTTCTTGCTGTGATGATTGCAGGAATAGGAATTGTGTTAGTTGTTAAGAAAAGAAAATAAACAACAGAAACATTTTTAAATAATTTTGTTTTTATATTTGAAATAGAGGTTTTTTATGAAAGAGGGGTCAGATAGAAAAAACAGACTATTAAAGGCATTGCCTTTGGTCATAACTATCATCTTGATGGTTGTCTTGTTCTTTAGCTTAAGCAATCTTCTTGGATCTTCTATAGATGTTAAGGATGAAGATGGAAATATAGTTGGAAAGTTTATCGTAGAAGAGAGAGAAGATGGAAAGTATGATCTTAGCCTTGAAAGTTCAGGTTATTCAGTGGGATCCTCTTCAGAAGAGATTGTCAGCAGTGTAGAAATAAAAGGTTCAGAAACTGATTCTATAAATTCAAGATTGGGCTATGTTGATGACAATATGATAAACACTCAAGTTTTTGCAGTTGAAAATGCAAATGTTGAATCTGCAGAGATAACTGTTGAAAAGTTTGGAGATGTTAAACATATATACAAATGCGTTGATTTTGACATCGATAATTTTAGATGCAATGATTGGGAAAAAACAGATATTCCTTTCATCGATAATGGAGAGAGTATAACTTTTACTGTAGATGGTTTTTCTGGATATGGTGGAGGAGCTGATATCTTTATCGGATGGGACAAGAAGATAGACTATGTTGGTGAGCATGACAGAGCTTATGATGTTGTTGTAGATAGTAATGATGATGTATATGTGGTTGGCAGATTGAGTCAAAATCAAACATTTAACTATGATCAGGACTGGTGGATAAAGAAATATAACAGGACTGGTTATGAGTTATGGGAGAAAATATATAATAGAAATGGTGGTGATGAAGCTATAGCTGCTGCTTTGGACTCTGATGATAATATCTATATTGCAGGGACTGCAGAAAATATAGTTAATGTTTCAAGCGGTGTTGATTGGTGGATAAAGAAACTGGACAGTTCAGGAAATGAGATTATAGTGGGATGGAATAAATCTTTCAGCGGAGATAGTTTGCTTGGGAATGATTATCTTCATGATATTGCAGTGGATTCTGAAGATAATGTTTATGTCGCAGGATATGGGATTGATCTTATCAGTGGAGGATCAAATTATGATCCCTGGTTAATGAAATTTAATTCTTCAGGTCATAAAGAATGGGAAAAAATATATAACTTTGGTTCTCCTGCAGAGTTTCAGGATATTGGGCTGGATTCTGAGGATAATGTCTATGTAGTGGGTAGCACTTCAGCATCACCTCTAGAAAAAGGATGGCTTATAATGAAATTCAGCCCTTCTGGAAATGGATATTGGAATAAGACCCTTGATCTTTCACAATACGGCTCTGGCGCTTATGCAGTTGCATTAGATGATGAAGATAATATTTATGTGGGTGGCTTTGCTACCAATTATGTATCTGAAATTCCTACTAGCTCGGCAGATGTGGTGATAAAGAAATTCAATTCAAGCGGAATTGAAGATCCAAATTTGAACTTGAGTTTTGATTATAACTGGCAAGCTGATATCATCAGATCGATGATTATAGAAAATGGATCTCTTTATACTGCAATACAAGCTGGACAATCTTCTGGAGATTCTATGTGGGGCATAAAAAAATTCAATCTTTCAGGTGATGAAGATCCTAATTGGAATATGACATTTATCAGTGAAGCTATCACTAGCACATATAGCCATGCTATCCTTTTTGGAATAGATTCTGATAGTTTTAATGATATATATGTGGCTGGATTTGGGACTGATCTTGTAGATGATGATAGCGGTAATGATTGGTGGATAAAGAAATTTTCAGGGAATTTAACACAAGCAGAGTATAATGAATCACTCTTAAAAGATGTTATAATCGAGCTTGTTGAGCCTTCTTCAAACTCAGAAGTTGAAAAAAATAAATTCTTTGATTTTACTGTAAATGTTACATGCACAGATGATGAAGATTGTGGTCTGCTTAATGTAAGCCTTGATCCGGTATCATGGTGGGATGGTGATTGGAGATATAGAAATACTATAACAATCCCAAGTGGAAAGGTAAGTTCTGATCTTGAAGATTTTCCTATGCTTGTGAAGTTTGATTCAGATGATATTGACTTTACAGATGCAAAATCAGGAGGAGAGGATATAAGATTTTTAGATTCTGATGAGAATCTTCTTTCATATGAGATAGAAAGATGGGACAGTTCAGAGCAGAAAGCTGAAGTTTGGGTTAAAGTTCCTGTTATTAGTTCAACTGAATCTACTGTATTGTATCTGTATTACGGCAATGATGATGCTTCAGATGCTCAGGATCCTGATGATGTATGGGATGATAATTTTAATGGTGTTTGGCACTTAACAGAGAATGTTTCTGGAACTGGTGATACTGGAGTATATATTGATTCAACAGACAACAACAATGACGGAACAGATTATGTTTCTTCTGATTCTAAAATCGGAAAAATACAAGGAGGACAGGGATTTGATGGGGATGATTATATAGATGTCCCTGATGATTCTAGTTTGGACAATTCAGTGTATACTATAACTGCATGGATCAATATGAGCAGTGGAGGATATCAACTTGATGGAATATTTGCCGCACAGACCTATGATTATATTATTGCAGGGGGAAATGGAGATTTTGAAGCTATAAGGGGTAATAAATATTTTAAAGATGTGGGAACTAATCTAGATGATGGCCAATGGCATCATGTTGTGTATAAATATGATGGTGTGGATGATCTTTTCTTTATAGACGGCATATCTGAAACTCCAGGAGCAACAGGTTCAGCATCTTATACTGATATGATAGCAATTGGAAGAAGCAAATGGGGTTATTTTGATGGAGATATAGATGAAGTCAGGGTTTCTAATTTTGCAAGAAGTGATGCATGGATTATAGCTGAATTTGATAATACTAATGATCCTTCAGATTTTTATAATTTAGGAGAAAAGGAAATTGGATCAAAATCAGGATTAATATCTACTGAAATAGGAGAAACTCCATTTTATACAACAACAGACAACCCATATCAGGTTGATCTTGATTCAGGCGAGTCTCAGCTTGTAACCTGGGAAGTTAATGCTACAGGATTATACAGCATAGTACATGAGTTTTTCGCTTATGCATCTTTAGATGATAATTTATATATATTGAATGAGAGTGAGAGGATAAATATAACCATAACAGACCAAGAAGATCCATCTGTTGAGCTTGAATCTCCTGCAGATGAAAAGGTTCTTACAGTAACTTTTGAAACATTTGTATGCAATGTTTCAGACAATTATGGCCTTTCAAATATCACTCTAATGGTATGGGATTCTGAAGGTAATGTTGAATATTCATATAGTAAAGAATCAGCAGGTTCAGAAGATAATCTTGAGAAACAATATGTTTTCAGTTCTTCAGAGGATTACGATTGGAACTGTATAGCTTATGATAGTTTTGGCAACAGAGGAATTGCAGGTTCAAACAATTCACTGAATGTACAGATACCTTCTTTAAATATTCAGCTTGTAGATCCTGATTCAAATGTGAGCTGGACACAAAATAAATTTGGAAATTTTACTGTGAATTTTTCATGCAATGATTATGATTGCGGAGAGGTTAATGTAACCTTAGATCCTTTGGCTGAATGGAGCAATTCGAAACTTGTAAAGATAGACAATGCAGGCAATACTGAACTGATAAATAATAGTGTAAAGATAATTTTTGATACACAGAGTGAGATAGCAGAAGGAGATATGCAAGATGATTGTGATGATATAAGATTTATGGATACAGATGATTCAACTGCCTTAGATTATTGGCTTGATTCTGATACATGTGATACAGAAGAAACAGAGATATGGGTCAAGATACCATCTATAGATTCTAACAGCATAAAGTACATCTATCTTTATATGGGCAATGAAAGCGCTGAACAGGGATCAGATGCTAAAGGTGTTTTTCCTAATCAAAATATAAACCATCCTGACTTAAGCGGATATACTGATGTCATATATGTCGATGCTGAACTTGGAAATGATATTTCAGGAGATGGAAGCTTAGACAATCCTTATCAGACATTGAGAGAAGCGGCAGATTATGATGATCCAGATGATGCTATTTATCTTATGCCTGGAACTTATGAAGAAAGAGGGGGTGGCCCTACATTAGATGGGGATCTTATAGGTGCTTTAGGTGGAAAGGTGATTATCAATGCAGGTGTTTATGGAAATACATGGAGAAGAGCAATATGGCTTACAAACAATGAGCATAATTTCTATAATATCATCTTTGAGCATTATAATGGATCAGACGGATCAAACTATTATTTTGGAGATGTGGGTTCTGACAGCATATATTTTTACAACTGTGTTTTCAGCAATGCGGTCTATGATGGGCTTTATCAAGACAGTTATTTCAGGAATATAGATTATGTGTACTTAAACAATTCATTTGAGAATACGTATCTTAAGTCATTGGGGCAGGCAGAGGTAAAAATATCATTGAATTCAGTAATGAATGACTCTGAGTCCTTTACACTTCAGACTACAAGCCTTTATGCAAATGAAACCTCCTATGATTCAGAGTGGCAATTGACATCAGGAGAGTGGGAAAATGAAGGGACAGGTACAAATCCTGATGGAACTAAGGCCAATATAGGAGTATATGGAGGGGAATATGCATGGGGTTATTGGGGTCCTGCAACTTCTGTAAATGAGAAAGGCAGAGTTTCAACTATAGTTGGAGATATTCCTTTTTATACAATAACTGACAATCCTTATATAACTGATCTTGATGCAGGTGAATCTCAGATTATAACATGGCAAGTAAATGCTACAGGACCTATAGATAATACTTATCTTTTCTTTGTCCATGCAAACTCAACAAGTGACAGCACTATAAATTACAGGACTGAAGATATCTATATAACTATAACAGATGAAGGATGCACTGATTCAGATTCAGATGGTTATGATGCTTGTGATCTGAACGGAAATCCGATAGCTGGATGTGATAATCCCTGTGATTGCAATGATACAGAATTAAATATCAATCCTGGAGAAGAACAGTGCGGGAACTGCATAGATGATGATGCAGATACATATATTGATTATCCTGCTGATACAGATTGTTCAAGTTTGGATGATACAACTGAAGATGATGGAGCAGGAGGGAATGAACCTGTATGGGCTGACATATCAGTTGTTGTAACTGATGAAGACCTTACAGACACAACGACTACGCTTTCAGATTATATTGTTTCAGGCTGCGATCTTGGCTGCACTTATACTGTTCAGTCAGATTCTGCAGGCATAACTGCAGATGTAATAAACGGAAATACATTAAGAGTAGTTCCTGATGGAAATTACAGGGGTTATGGAAATGTAACTGTAAGAGCTGCAAATCTTGAAGGGCATTCAGATGAATATATTGATGTTAAAGTGTTATCTATACCTGACTTTGGAACAGATATACAGTTGGATGAAAACTATTTTAACGGAGAGAATACCACTGATATTAGTGCTCTTACAGATATTGTTGGAGGATATCAAAATGAATCTGATCCTCTTCATGCATACTCTAATTCAGTATATTTCTTCTCATTAGAAAGAACACTCATAGGAAAGGTTACATTTGAAGGATATTTCCCTTTTGTATGGGATCTTCTGCTTTCAGCGTCAAATGTTGTTATAGAGGAAGGATACATCTCTGTTGACTCTGACTCTATATTCAAAAAAGTAAGCTACTGGATACATCATCCAATGGCAAAAGTTGAACTTTACAATATAGATCCTGCAGAATATGTGACTGATGGAGAAGGAGTTCCGATAGTTTATAGGGATGAAGATTTCCATCTTGCAGATGAGGACAGAACAGGCTGGCCTGAATGTGGATCAAATTGTGAGCCAGTTACATGGAACAGTACAACCGGAACACTTACCTTTTATGTAGATGAGTTCTCATCACATACTCTTGATAAGTCTAATGGACAAGATCCTCCAGGAGGAGTTCCTGAGTTTTCTGCAATAGGTATGATCATCGCTATGATTCTAATGGGGATAGGCATGACCATAATTATACATAAGAAGAAATGATTATCTTATTTATTCTTTTTTGAAGGTTTCTTTTTCATCCATCTTTTGAACAATGACAAGATGATGAAGAATGTTACAGCAAACCATATTATCCTTGCATTAGAGTGGAAAAGCTGTATGCCCAATCCTGGGAAAAATATCCATACAAGGAAAAATAAAAATACCCTCATAGAGTCAAGCAAAAAATGAAGTAAAAATCCCATAAAAAAACCAAGAGCATATCTTATCCTGTTAAGCTCCTTATAATTTACAACTCCATACAATAGCCAAAAGAAGATAAATGAGTAAAACATAACTTTTCCACTGCATCCAAGACTGTGATTTACTGCTTGAGTCTTGTATCTTAGAGTGAACCCTAGATATTCAACAGTCATAGTCATCGAAGTGAATATTTTGCTTAGAAAAAAAGCTCCTAATTTTGCAGAATGTACAGCAAGAAGAGCAAAGTAATAGCTGATTGTATGCATTATAGTCCCTTCTGATCTCACATGTTCAAAATAGTTGATAAATAAAAAAACATAGGAAGATGCAAGTGCAAGAGATATAAGGATCTCTTTATACAGTTTTTTTGCAAGTTTCTTTATATCCTGTATAGAAAAGAGCAACAATACAGCAGATGATACATAGATGAATCCTGCCAAGTGCCAAAGCAAACTTGCCAATATCAGATTTTCCTGGGCAAAGGTTGTTGATTTTCCCAAAAATATCGTAAACCAAAATATAAATGCATACGAGATTGCATGAAAAGGAATATATCTAAGATTGATCACATCTTTTTCCGATCTGAAATTTTTGATCTTTTTAAATCCTATCAGTATGAATATTAGCGGAAGATAAAAAAGAAAATCCTGGGTCAATGATCCTCTTATCAAAGGAGAAGCCTGATAAACAAGGGCAAATCCGCCCCTATTTGCAGTATCTACTCGAACTCCAAGAAAAAAAGCTTCTAATAGTGTAAGAATAATAAAAAATGTAATTTTTGAAAGGAGCAGATTATCTTTAATCTTTGCATATATTTTGTCTTTAAAAGAGATAATCTCTTTTGGCGCATATCTTTTCAATTTAACATCCTCTTTTTGATTGATTATATCTTGTCATGTATATAAAACTTTCTTCCTGATCCATACTTGTGCAAAAAGTTTATATATGTTAAGTTCTATTTTGATGTTATGGACAGAGTAATAAGCTTTGCTGCAGGGGGATGTTTCTTAGGTACATTGATAGCTTTTTATCTTAATAATTATCAGGCAAATCCTTTTCTTCTGTTTCTGCTGCCTATGTGGGGAATGGTTTTAGGGATATCTTTGGCAAGAGCTATGAAGCCAAAAAAAGTTGTCAAATGAAAAACTTTAAAAACTAATTCTTAATAACAAAACTTATGGAAGCAAAAGAGCTTGTAAAGAAATATCTGGAATTTTTCAAGAGCAAAGAGCATGCAATGATAGAGTCAGCTTCACTGATCCCAGAGCATGATCCTACTGTTCTTTTTACAACTGCAGGGATGCATCCTTTAGTGCCTTTCCTGATGGGAGAGCCTCATCCTTTGGGAAAACGACTGACTGATGTGCAAAAATGCATAAGGACAGGAGATATAGATGAAGTAGGGGATGCTTCTCATCTTACTTTTTTTGAGATGCTTGGAAACTGGAGCTTGGGGGATTATTTCAAGAAAGAAGCTATTGAGTGGAGTTTTGAGTTTCTGACAGAAGTTCTTGGATTTGATGCTGAAAAATTAAGTGTTACATGCTTTGCAGGAGATGATGATGCTCCAAGGGATGACGAATCTGCAAAGATATGGAAATCATTAGGGATTCCTGAAGACAGGATATATTTTTTGCCTAAGGAAGATAATTGGTGGGGGCCTGCAGGAGAAACAGGGCCTTGCGGACCTGACACTGAGATGTTCATCGATACAGGCAAAGAAAAGTGCAGCCCAGAGTGCAGGCCTGGATGCGGCTGCGGAAAGTATTTTGAAGTTTGGAATGATGTTTTTATGCAGTATAATAAGACAAAAGAGGGCAAATATGAACAGCTTAAGCAGAAGAATGTTGATACAGGCATGGGTGTAGAAAGGACTATAGCAATGATGCAGGGAAAAGAGACAGTATATGGGACCGGGCTTTTCAAGCCCATGATAGATCAGCTGAAAAAGCTTGCAGGTATTGAGAATTTTATCCAGGACCAGACAAAAAGCGTAAGAGTGATATGCGATCATATGCGAGCAGCTACGTTTATCCTTGGGGATGAAAGAGGAGCTGCTCCTTCAAATGTTGACCAGGGCTATATCTTAAGAAGATTTATCAGAAGAGCGATAAGGCATGGAAAACTTTTAGGGATAGAAGGGGATCTGTGCAGGCCTTTGGCAAAGATAGTCATTAACCTGTATAAGGAAAGATATCCTGAGCTTGATAAGAAGACAGAATTTATAATGGACGAGTTCCTGAAAGAAGAAAAAAAATTCAGGGAAACTTTAGAGAAAGGGTTGAAGGAATTTGGAAAGATCGCAGACAAAGACATAAGCGGAGAGGATGCTTTTTTGCTTTTCCAGTCTTATGGTTTTCCTCTTGAGATTACAAAAGAACTAGCCAATGAGAAAGGGATAAAGGTTGACGAAGAAGGATTTGACAAAGAGTTTAAGAAGCATCAGGAATTAAGCAGAAAAGGAGCTGAGCAGAGATTCAAAGGAGGATTGTCTGAAGCTTCAGACATGACTGCAAAACTGCATACAGCAACCCATCTTCTTGGAGAGGCTTTAAGAAAAGTTCTTGGAGATCCTGATATAAAACAGAAGGGAAGCAATATAACACCTGAAAGGCTTCGTTATGATTTTAACTTTGATAGAAAGCTGACTGATGAGGAGAAGAAAGCAGTCGAGGATGAGGTCAACAAGCAGATAGAAGCTGGACTGGATGTCAGGAAAGAAGAGATGAAGCTGCAGGATGCGCTGGATGCAGGAGCTCAGTCTGAGTTCGGAGCAAAATATCCTGAGAAGGTATGGGTCTACAGTGTTGGAGATTATTCCAAAGAGATATGCATGGGACCTCATGTTTCAAACACTTCTGAACTTGGTCATTTCAGGATAAAGAAAGAAGAATCAAGTTCTGCAGGTGTTAGGAGAATCAAAGCTGTTCTGGAATAGGTTTTGTATTTTCTGAGATTTATCTATTTAAAAAACAATAACCTCTAGGTCAACAAGTTGCCCTGCGATAATTATTCAAAAATAATAATAATCCATAACGCTCGCTTTGCTCGATACTATAGCGCTGAGACAGAGGCGTTGAGTTCTGGCTTCGCTTAAGCGAATTGAGCACTCAGATTGGCTCGTACTGAGACTGTGCACGAACAGCGAAGCTGTGAGTGCCATAGGTGGGATTGATTTGTATTTTGATTAAGGAATATTTTCTAATAAAGTTATTTGCCATGGATTGAGATCTTTAAAATCCTGATCGCAAGGCAGGCTTTAAAAAATATATCCAATCTGGCTTAGGGATAGGATCAATAATCTTTAATCTTTTATCAAGAAAATCATGAACTAAGTTATTAAAATTTAAATATATCTTATTATCTTTATCTTTGCATCAAAACTAAATATTTTTAAAGCTGAGTGTTTTGCTTTTTATCATGAGGGGGTTAACTATAGATCTAGAGGACTGGTTCCAGGTATATAATTTCAGCAGGATAATAAAACAGGAAGACTGGGGCAAGCAGAGAGAGAGGGTCATAAGGAACACTGACAGGCTGCTGGATGTTCTTGATGAATACGATACTAAAGCTACATTCTTTGTCCTTGGATGGATAGCTGAAAAATATCCTTTTCTTGTGAATGAGATCGCGACAAGAGGCCATGAGATAGGATGTCATGGTTACAGCCATAAGCCTGTATTTCTTATGAGCAAAGAAGAGTTTGAGCATGATCTTGAAAGATCTGTAAAAGCAATAAAAAAAGCATGCGGAGCAAGGCCAAAAGGATACAGGGCTCCAAGTTTTTCTATAACAAAAAAGACATTGTGGGCATTGGATGTCCTGAAGGAAAATGGATTTGAGTATGATTCTTCTATGATGCCCACTGACAAACATCCTGATTATGGGATAAAAGGAATTCCACGGAAACCATTTATGATAAAAGGCATAAAAGAGATTCCTTTGACAACAGTACATGGACTGCCTGTAGGTGGAGGATATTTCAGGGCATACCCTTATATCTTGACAAGGTATCTGATGAAAAAAGACAAGAATTCTATATTTTATATCCACCCATGGGAGTTTGATCCAAAGATTCCAAGATACAATCTTCCTTTGTTGAAAAGGTTCAGGCATTATGTTGGACTGAAAAAAACGAGAAAGAAGTTCAGGAAACTATTGAGGGATTTTAGATTTGATAAGCTGGATAATATCATCAAAAAGGACTTCTCTTGAAATATCTTGTATGCAAAAGTTTTTCTGACTTTTTAGACAAAGGTTTGCCTAAGAATTCTTCATATATCTGTTTTATCATAGGATTTTCATGAGATTTTCTTAAAGGCAATCTTTTGTCTTCTTCATAGATTGCTTCTATTCTTTTCTTTATCTTTTCTTTTTCATAAGGCAAAGGCTGACCTCCTCCACTTATACAGCCTCCAGGGCATGCCATGATCTCTATGAAATCAAATTTATCTTTCTCTTTAAGAAGTTCTCTTGCGTTTTTCAGGCCATTTGCAACTGCAAACCTTATCTTTTTTCCGTCAAGATCAACTTTCCCTGTCTTTATACCATCTAACCCTCTTGTCTCTTTAAAATCAACACTTTTAAGCTCTTTTCCTGTTGCCAGTTCATAAGCTGTCCTTAATGCTGCTTCCATTACCCCTCCTGTTGCGCCGAATATAGCTGCAGCTCCTGTGGACATGCCAAGCACAGGGTCAAAATCTTCATCAGAAAGATTTTTGAAATCAATGTTGAAGTGCTCTATAAGCCTTGCTGTCTCTCTTGTTGTCAGAACATAATCAACTCCTGACTTCAGTTCAGGACGGGTCGACTCAAACTTCTTTGCTGTACAGGGCATTATGGATACAACTATTATATCCTCCTTAGGAATGTTTGCCTTTTTAGCATAATATGTTTTTATAAGGCTGCCAAGCATCTCGTGAGGAGATTTGCATGATGACATGTTCTTGTTTTTTATGAGATCATGATAGAAATGTTCCATGAACTTTATCCAGGCAGGGCAGCAGGTTGTTATCATAGGAAATCCTTTATTTTCTTTTATCCTCTTCAGAAGTTCAGAGCCTTCTTCCATGATCGTAAGGTCAGCTCCGAAGTTTGTGTCAAAAACTTTGTCAAAACCGCATCTTCTTAATGCAGCAACCATCTTTCCTGTAACTAAAGTTCCAGGAGGAAGATCAAATTCCTCTCCTAATGATGCTCTTATAGATGGAGCAGTCTGGACAACAACATGTTTCTTTTTGTCTTTAAGAACCTTCAAAACTTCCTGCAGATGCTCTCTTTCTGAGATGGCTCCTACAGGGCATGCAGCTATACACTGTCCGCATTTTATGCATGCTACATCATTTAAGTTCTTTTCAGAATAAGGAGTTACGTGTTCATGATGAGCTCTTTGTGCAAAGTCTATAGCCCATGTTGACTGTATCTTGTCGCATACAGCAACACATCTTCCGCAATTTATGCAAAGATTATCATCTCTTATTACAGAAGCTCCTAAGTCAACCTTATATTTCTTTTTTGGATCAAATCTTACTTCTCTAATGCCCAGTTCATGGATCAGTCTGCAAAGATCATGATTCTTGTTTTCTCTGAAGCATTTATCCATATGTTCTGGCATGAGAAGCTCTGCATTTACTTTTCTTGCCCTTTTTACTTTCTCAGAGTTTGTCTTTATCTCCATACCTTCTTTTGGATATGAACTGCAGGATGTTATCAGTTTTCCATCTTTTGTCTCAACAATACATAACCTGCATCTTGCTTCTGGCTCAAGGTTTTCCTGATAGCATAATGTAGGGATATTTATTCCGTTATCTTTGCATACTTGAAGAATAGTCTTTCCTTCTTCACATTCAATTTTTTTGTTGTTGATCTTTATATTCATCTTGCTGTCCTTTTTCTTGTCTTCTTCTCTTTAACCCTTTCTTCAAACTCACTTCTGAAATATTTTAGAGCATTGAGAAGGTGGTTTGTTGAGGTCTGGCCAAGGCCGCAGAAGGATGTCTCCTTTATGACTTCTGCAAGCTCTTTTAGAGTGTCAAGATCTTTCATGTCTGCATTTTTCATAGATATGTTTTCAAGTATGTTCAGGATACGATATGTGCCTTCTCTGCAGGGAGTGCATTTTCCGCAGGATTCAAACTCATAAAATTTGGCTATGTTTGTAACTAAATCTACTATCGATTGTTTTTCATCTACTGCTATTATAGTGCAGGAGCCAAGCATGCATTCTTTTCCGCAAATAGCATCTGGGTGAAGAGGGATGTCACAATGAGGGATACACCCTCCAAAGCATCCAAAGAACACTGCTTTTATAGGATTTTTTGGTCTTCCAAGCTTAATCAGATCACATAAAGGAGTTCCTAAAGGAAGTTCATATACTCCTGGTCTTGTAACATTTCCGGACAATGAATATAATCTTAAGTTCTTGTTCCAATCATCATAGAGCATAGCCAGAGGAACATTTGCTAAAGTTTCAACATTATTGATCACTGTTGGCTTGCTATATAATCCTCTTACTGTTGGAAAAGGAGGTTTTGTTCTTGCCTGTCCTCTTTTGCCCTCTATTGATTCCAGGATCGCGGTTTCATCTCCGCATATATATGCTCCTGCTCCGATAACTATCTCAATAGGTGTTTCTGATCCTGTCCTGTTTTTTATCTTAGTTATTGCTTTTTTTAGTTTTGATTCTAAATAGTCATATTCTCCTCTTAAGTAGATGAATGCTTTTTTTGCTTTGATTGCATAGGCTGCTATAAGGATGCCTTCTATAAGTGCTTCTGGATTTTTTTCTATTATAAATTTGTCTTTGAAAGTTCCTGGCTCTCCTTCGTCAGCATTGCAGATGAGATATTTTTCAGAATCCTTTTCTTTTGAGACCATCTCCCATTTTGACCCTGTTGGAAAGTTAGCCCCTCCTCTTCCTGAAAGGCCTTTTTTCTTTATCAGGTCTATAGTCGCTTTTGAACCTAGTTTTATTGCTTTTCTATATGCTCTTTGAAGAGGTTTTCTTAGTATCTGCATTATTTTAGCCCCTTTATTATTTCGTCAATCTTCTCTTTTGTCAAAGAAGTATACACTTCTTTGCCTATCTTCATGGCAGGAGCTTTATCACAGCAGCCGATGCATGAACAGATATACAATGAAAATCTTTTGTCTTCTGTTGTCTGGCCTGATTTGATTTTAAGTTTTTTTTCAAGATATTTTATTATGTTTAATGAACCATTAAGATAGCAGGAAGGAGAGTTGCATATCTCTATTATATGTTTTCCCTGAGGTTTAGTGTGGAGCTGTGAATAAAATGTTGCTGCAGCATATATCTTTGCTACAGGAATATTCATCTTTTTGCTGAGCTTTTTCATAGAATCTTCTGAGATATAGCCTTTTTTTCCCTGTATCTGTTTTAATTCTTTTAATAATAAAGACATTTTACACCTCTTATTCTGATGGAGTGTTCTTTTGTTTAAATAGTTTTTTATTTGATAATTGTAATGATGAATCATGATTTTAGAAAAATATTTAAACTGAACAAGTATCTTTTTATTATGTATGAATTTGAGAATGTAAAGAAGTTTTTTGACATTTCTGATTATAATTATAGTTCCATGTATAAATATATAGAATTGTTTATCTTTTCTGCTGCAGGATTTTTTATACCTTTTTTTATAGGGCATCCTCAAATAGTTGTGGGGATAATAGTGAACAGTTTTCTGATAAGTTCTTCATTAAAGTTTAAAGATTATAAGATATTGCCTGTAGTTGTGATGCCTTCATTGGGGGCTTTGTCAAGAGGGTTGTTGTTTGGGCCATATACTCCTTTTTTATTTTATATGATTCCTTTTATTTGGATTGGAAATTATCTTTTAGTCTATGCTTTTAGGCAGTTTAAGCTTAAGAAGAAGCTTAATTATTGGCTTAGTCTTGGGATGGGTATCGTTTTCAAGGCAGGATTCTTGTTTTTAACTGCTTACATATTCTATATTTTTGGAGTTGTTCCAGCTGTATTTTTGACTGCGATGGGAGTTATGCAGGCTATAACTGCTTTTGGAGGAGGAGTTGCTGCTTTTGGTTATGAGAAAATCAGCAGATGGGTCAATAGAAGTTAGTCAATCTTTTAAGAGCATAAAGCCTGTCTTTTTTTCCAAGTTTTGCTTTTCTTACTGCATCTCTTAATATCTGCGTATTATTGTCCATCAGTTTTTTGTCTACAGGATAAGGGATGCAGTCTTTCCCTCCGTGAGCAAATGAATATTTTACTGGATCTTTCCAGGAGGCCGGCTTTCCGTGGACAATGTCTGCGATCATAGCCAGGCTTCTTATGGTCTTAGGGCCAACACCTTTGACTGAAAGAAGCTGTTCATAATTCTCAGGCTGGATCTCATATGCTTTCTGCAGGGTCTGGATGTTTATCTTTTTCATGTCTATGATGTCATGCCGCGGGTTGAATGTAATTTCAGGGGCTTTTTCTGAGAAACTGTCTAATGTCATCTGGGGCGGCTTTTTTATGTATCTTTCAAGATGTTTTGGGTTGTCTTTTACAATATCAAGGCAGATACTTTTATTTTCCCTGCTTTTTTTAGAGGTCATGTCAAGGACATTGTCCTGTTTTTTATCGCAGCAGATGCCTTCATGAGGTTCTTCTATGTAGGATCCCACATTGTCTGAAAGCCAGTGATATCTTCTTGCATAGTGGTCGTTCATGCCCTGCTGGATCACTGCATATCTTCCTTTTTCTGTGAATATGAAAACATGATGGTAGAGGTTATAAGAATCCTGCACCAATGATGTATCAACTTTTGCTGTTATCTTTGAAGCGTATTTCAGTTTTTCAAGTTTTTGTGTGGAAATAGATAACTGAGAGTTTTCTATCTCTGAAGGAGTCTTTCTTGAAGCTGCTCCTTTTCCTCCTGCTATAGTTATACCGAGATTGAGGGAGTTGATGGATTCTTTCAATGCGCCGCAGGTTGTGGTCGTGGTTCCTGATGAATGCCAGTCAAAACCAATCACACAGGAAAGTGCCTGGAAGAAATAAGGGTTTGAGAGTCTTCTTATAAATTCTTCTGAGCCATATTCATCCACTATCATCTCTGAAATTACTCCTGAAAGTTTTTTCATACGCGGAAACAGCCACTTTGGGCATTTTCCTGTATGCAATGGGAGGTTTACTGTTCCTGTTCTCATGGATTATTGGAAGAATTCTTTGTTTAAATAATCTTTCAGGGCGTTTGAACAGTGGTATTACCTGACTAACTCTTTTAGAAGCTTAAAACAGTCTTTTGTGTCTTCCAAGACATAATGATAATCTTTTGATATAAGGTTGAACAATGAAAGCACCAGAAGTAGAAAGATGATGTGCATCGCTATTATTGTGTTATTTATGAGTGGCATTATATCAGCAATATGATTATGATAATTACTGTAAGGAAAAAGGGCGCTGCAGATATAGCTGCTTTGGCCGGCTTTTCCTTCAGTTTAGGTATTATTCGTCTATCGTATGCCATCATCTTAATAATAAAAAGAGGGAAAGGTCCTGTTTAAAAACCTTTCCTCAAAAATAAAAATCAACTGTTGTTTGTCTTGCAAGCGAGAGTCTAAGATAGCCCGAAAATTTTCTCGCAGACAGGCATCGCCTCGTCTGCTTCCATCAGCAGGCTGAGTCTGCGGTTTTGCAGGGCCATACTTCAGGAACTTGCTCGACTTTTGACAGAAGAGGAAATTGTCCTTTGCTTCAAGGGTTAAATTTCTCTTCAGTGATGCGCAGTCTGACAGCACGCAGCACCTTATCTTCTGTTCAGTCTTGATTTTTTTGTTAGAGAAAAAGGGAACAAAAGTTCCCTCTCCCTAAACACCTCTTTTTCCCGAAGGCATGTGATAGAGTGTGCAAGATTCCAAGCCTTGCTTGGAATCCAATGTGATGTAATGAGGATGAATAAAGGCTCCCTTTTGTGTGAGGGGTGTGTTTTAGAATTAAGGTGGGAGCCTTTAGTTGATCATGAAGAGCAGGTAAACGATTCCCCGGATGGATTGAATTTCAGGTTGCGCTTGTCCATGACATATCTTACCTGGACAAGTATATTGTCTTTCAAAAACTCTTCCTGGAAATGAAGACATTTTGGGGATATATCGTTTATTTTCATCTTATCACCTTAATTATCTAATATACCTACTAGTATATAAATGTACCTATTTTGTATACTGGTGTATAGATATGTTTTTTAGGCAATTTTAAGAATTTTAGCATTATAGGGCCTGAAGTGTTGAAATTCTGTTATGAGTACTTTAAAGTACTAAACTGTAAAAAATCAAGAATTTTGGTAAAAATTATTTGTATTCTTTTCTTATCCTGTATTTTTTCGGGTTAAAAGTCTGGATCATGGATATCATCTTTTCTATGCAGGACATGAAGAAGACATCTTCCCTGGATTTTTCTGAGAAGCTATTTCCGTCAAACACAAGCCCGTTCCAAAGATAATTGATATATAGTGCAGGATTTTCAAGCTTTTCCAGCCTGCTTCTGATGTACGAATCATCCTTTAATGCTGCAGTTTCAAGGAATTCCAGATCTACATAGAAAGGAATGGATCTTGCTTTTCTGAAAATCTTTTCCATCTTAGAAACTTGCTTTTTATTGTTTTCATCTTCTATAAGGAGCATATCTATATCACTTTCTTCATGCATTGTGTTCTTTGCAACAGATCCGTGGAGTATTATATAATCAAAACATCCTGATCCATATGCAAGAGATGCAAGTTCAACAGCATAGTCCATCTGTTTCATAGAAGATATTGTCAATCGTGTTTTTTAAAGATGAGGTTTTATTGACATTATATAGTTTAAAGTTTAATCTTTAAGTTATAAATTAGTCAGCTGCTTGTGATGATAGTTTAAAAATAATTATATTTAGGTCAACAAATTTGTTTTGTAGATTATTAAAAAGTTCAATCCTTACTGATAACGCTCACTGCGTTCGCTAACTCTACCTCTGAAACAGATGCGTTGAGTTCTAAATTATCTTAACTGGATGCTTCAGTTGATTAGAATCAAAGCCAGAAATCAGCTTAGCTGCGGAGAGAGACTGTGCACGACCATTGAAGTTGTGAGTGTCATCAATGAGATTGAAGGATTTTAAACTTAAGAAAATAAATAATGTATCATATCTAGGATTGAATCTTAGTTTGCTTTTTGAGAATAATAAAAAATCCTGATCTTAAAGCAGACTTTCTCAAAAAACAATATATGTCTTTAGATTTAAAATATCTATTTTTTAAAGAAATCTTCTATCTTTTCTTTATACATGTTGGTTATCTGGGTGTTCCATTCTGAAGGAAAGTATTTTCTGTAGGTGTTCCAGACATATCTTTCGTCAAGGAAGATTATCACTCCCCTGTCTTTTCCAGTACGGATACATCTTCCAGCTGACTGGAAGCATTTTGTCATCGCAGGGAATATGTATCCATATTCTGTCCCGTTCCTGAACTTGTCTTCATAATAATCTATCAGCTCTTTTGTCTCCAAGTCAGGCCTTTGCAGCGGCAGGCCTACGACTATGACAGCTTTTAGAAGATCTCCCGGCAGATCTATGCCTTCTGCAAAATTTGCCGAAGATACCCCAAGCAGGACAGCACCTGTCTTTTCATAGCTCTTGAACCTTTCCAGAAGATCCTGTTTTTCTTCTTTGCTTAGTCTTGGCTGTTCTGAAAATATAGTCTTTGTGCATATGTTCTTGAAGTATTCATTTACTTCATCTCTTAACTTGTAGCTTGGGAAGAATACAGCAGAGTTTCCTGGAACTGAATTTATTGTCCTTGCAAGTATGGCTGCTATACGTTTATATTCTGAGACAGATCTTCTTGTGAATTTTGTTGTTGTGTGGGGGATTATCATAGAAAGCCTGTTTTCAGGAGGAAAAGGGGACGGATATTCTTTTTCTAAAGTCATATCTTTTGGAAATCCGAGAAGGTCTCTGTACATAGAAGTAGGAGATAATGTTCCTGACATGATAATCGTGGAGTGTGCATTCTGGATTATCTCTTTAGTCAAAAGAGAGGGATCAAGGCACCTGTAGGCAAGGATAATCTGCTTTTTACCACGGAACATCTTTTTTGTCAAGATTCTTGCAAATGACTTGTCTTCTCCAAGCCATGCTTCAAGAAATGAAGCGATGCCGCCCATAGATGATTTCTGCTGTTTTTTCTTTATCTCTTCGCTTATGAACTCAAAATGGGCAATAAGCTCATCATACTTTTCTATACTATTTATCTTATCCATGAACTCCTGTTTTTTTATTAGTTTTTCCTGCTCTGGAAAATTATCTTCAAATACAGCAAGCTCTTCAAGTGCATCTCTTATAGATTCAAGGTAGGATTCTGTGTCATTGTATTTGAATTTCCTTGCTTCCTTAATGGCTCTCTGGATCATGAATGTTGAGAGTTTGTCTGTCATCAGGTCTCTTATCCTTCTTGGAAGGTTGTGGCCTTCATCTATTATTACGATGCAGTCTTCGATAGATTTCTTTGTCTTGTTGAAGATGAGCTCCCTTATATGGGGGTTGAATATATAAGAATAATCAGAGATTATGACTTTTGCTTTCTCTGCTACCATAGCAGATATCTCATAAGCGCAGAGTTTCTCTTTTTCGCATTCTTTTACTATCTCTTCGCAATGGTAAGGTGTTTCAAGTTTTGAAAGAAAATACTCTGCCTGCACTGTCGGCTTGCCTGATTTTTTTCTTGTATTTGTATGATGTTCGCATTTGTTTTCCTCTTTTTGTGTCTTGCAGTATTCGTAAAACTCATTTGAGTAAAGTTCTCTCACACCAGGAACAGGGCACATGCTTTGCTTTCCTATTAGGTCTGCTGTCCTGAAGTCAAGTTTGTGCTTTTGCTTCATAATCTTTAATGTTTCGATAGCTATCTGATGTTGTGTGTGCTTGGAAGTCAGGAAGAATATGGTCAGGTCCTTTTTCATAGCATAGAACAATGCAGGAGCAAGAGCTGCTGCTGTCTTGCCTAATCCGGTAGGTGCATGCGCGACAAGGTTCTTTTTGTCTTTGATGCAGTCATGTATATCCTGCACAAGCTGGGTTTGCTTGTCTCTTATCTTTGAATGAGGAAAAAATATCTCTTCGGCGTTCATACTGGAAAGAAAAGACATCTGGTTTATAAGGATTTTGCAAGCAGGTGAACAGTGGATTAGAAAAACTCCAAAAAACGAAATATTTAAATACTTGCTGGGTTCTCTATTTTTTGAAATATATTTTATAAGACAATCATTTGGGGGAAGATTTTTTATGGGAAAAGAAAAAATTTTTAATGTTTTTTTCAGGGAAAAGCCGGCTATGATGCTGGTGAGCTTAAAGAACACGAAGGGTGCTGTATATGCGTCTTCTTTGGCAAAAAAGATAGACTGTACATATTCTCATGTTGTGAAGATCCTACAGGAAATGGAAAAGTCAGGGCTTGTCAGCTTTGAAAAGCAGGGAAGGTTGAAACTTCTAAGCCTGACTAAGAAAGGTTCAGATGTTGCTGAGAACATTACAAGCATAAGAAACCTATTATAATATCTTTCAGAAAGGCTTTTGAATCTTTATTTCTATAATTTATATCTTTAAAAAAATAAATTTATTGAGTGCAGCTTTCTATTTTATCATGTACACATAATGAAGCTTCGCATGATTCAGGGTATAAGCAGATATCTTCTGTGCATCGGTCATCGTCATCACAATCAGCGTCTTCAGAACATTCGCATACTGGAGCTATTGCGGCTCCGGTTATCTCGCTTTCGAAATTGTTGATCATTATGCCTACACTAAGCATGAATGCTATAAGAACGCTTACTGTTATAGCTGATTTTACCTTGTAATTCATTTTTATCTATCTAGTGTTTTAAATTTATAAACCTTTCGAAAATAGATCTAGGATGCTGTCTTTTGTTTCAAGATATCTTCGGCAGCAGCTATGAACTCTTCTTCTTTTTCTACAGGAACAAGTGCTCCAGCAGCATGCATATGGCCTCCTGCTTCTCCCCCCACCTTGTCTGTTATCTCCTTCATCACACCTCTCATGCCACCGTCTTCCTGATTCTTCCGGCTGCTGATCCTTAGAGAAACTTTTGTGGTCTCTTTGTCTGTCCTTGCCAAAGACATTATGTATGTATTTTCATCTATATCATTTGATTTCGACACTATGGATGCAAGTGTTCCTATTATTGTAGAAAGGACATTGTCTCTTGCATTGATTATCATGTAATTTTTTCCTTTTTTTATGTCACTGATTTTCTTGTTGTCATGATACCAATTTATGGCCTTAACAATCTCTTTTTTGTATTCATCTAATGTCTTGAGTGCTTTTCTTTTTTCTTCTTTTATTCCCAGGCAGGCTCCTATCCCCAGGGATGCCCTGTCAAGCCTTCCGCAGGCGTTAAGCAGTGTAGCAAATTCCCTTGCATCTCTCATTGTAGAGCCTTCCTTCTCATTCGGAAGAGTGTAGATATTTCCAAGAACATCTTCAGGAGAGGTTTCTCCAAATCTTTTCATTATGACTCCTGCTACAAGTTTTTTCATCTCTTCTTCATTGAGATGTATAAGTTTTCTCCATCCTTTTTTATCTTTTGGGTTGATGCCTATCTGGTGCAGGAACTGGATGGCGCCAGATTCTGAGCCTGAGACACCAGGGATATACGGATCTGTGCTGTATTCAAGAACTTTGTGGATAGGCTTTGTCTGAGAGCCGAAAACTCTCAGGCCCTTGCTTAAACTTAGGTTTCCCTTTTCGACAGCGTCCTGAAGTATATCATGGTTGAGCTTCTTGAATCCCTGCTCTTCCTGGACATCTCCCAAAGCTCCGATAATAGCAAGGTGTGCTATGTTCTTGTATCTTTCATCTACTGTCCTTGCAAACAGATAAACAACCCCTGCTCCGGATACCTCGTGAGAGCCGTCTATGTCAAAAAGATGAGGGTTTATATGTGTTATATTTTCTGCAGAGATGTCTTCTATCTCGTGATGGTCAAGTATTATTATCTTTTTCTCTTTCATGATATCTTTTATATCATTTATCTGGCCTGAGCCAAGGTCTGTGAAGATGTAATGCTTAAAATCTTCTTTTGCCAGTTCTGAAACCTTTTCCCTGTCCAGCTGTTGAAGGATAGATATAGAGTATTTCCTGTTTTCCTCGTTCATCAGATTTATGATTATAGCGCCTGCTGTTATACCATCTGCATCCAGGTGAGAGATTATCCTTATTGTTTCAGAATTGTCTATGGATTTAAATCTTTCAGCTGCTTTTCTAAGTGATTCATAGAATCTTTCGTATCTGTCCATTTTAAGATAAAAAAAGCTGCATAATATGCAGCACCAATAAAAACTTTATTCTACGTAGAGTCTAATCCTCTCAGGATGATATTTCCATTCTTCTGCAAGATTTCCTGCTCTTTTATGATATCTTGCAAGAGATTTTAACTTACTTTCTGTAAGGATAAGCCCTCTCTTGGCTGATTCGTCCTTGTGATTTTCCTCAAGATGTTTTCTTATAGCGATGCTTCTCTTTATAAGTGCCATAAGATCTTCAGGAATTTCAGAAGTTATCTTGTTTTCTTTAAGTATCTTCTGTATCTTCTTTTTTGTAACTTCTTTTACAGAAGGTATTCCATAGGAATCTCTCAGGAATATACCTATCTGCGAAGATGTTTTTCCTTTTTTTGCCAGTTTAACTATAAGCATCTCTATCTCTTTTGGTTTGTATCTTATCCACGATGGTGCTGTCTTTCTTTCAGGTTTGTGTGAGCCTGCTTTTCCTTTTTTTCTTGAATATTTTCTTGCCATATTTCCACCTTATATTTTTTTTCAGGAGAATAAAGAATTTTTGCTTTATCTCCAGCGTAATCCAGCTTGCACCAGATCACCTCTTGATATTATCAGTTATTTTTGTCTGGTTTAAAAAGGTTGCTGTTTTTGAGTTGATCTTTGTGATTTACAATTTAATTTGATTATTGTCTGTTGGAGCAAAAATAATTTTAGCTTAAGATTTAATCATTATCAATCATTGGTTTGTCGGACACTTTTACAATGACGTTAAGCAGACAAACGTAAAGAAACTTTCGGTTGATAACAATGTCTTTGCATAACAGATAGATTTATATGTTTCGGTGTTTTTTATCTTGTTATGGCAGAAAAAGATTTTGTTGAGATGATGCTGAAGAAGGCAAAAGAGAAAAAAGAGACTGAGGCACAGGACAGGACAGGGAATACTGGCCACAGGGAGATAGAAGATCTCGTTGAGTCAATAAGAGAATGGAAGCAGAAGAAAAAAGAGTGATTCCAATCAAAACAAAGAAAATAGCCCTGCTGTTTGAACCTGAGGGTTAACACCCTACAGCTACCTGTTGTGGGTTTCGCAGGTGAAAAGTTAGATTCGCTTCGCTCATCTAGAAACCTGCTCAAGCCCACCAAACAAAGATAATAAATAAAGAATAAACAAATAGCCCTGCCCGGATTTGAACCGAGGTCCCAGGACCCAAAATCCTGGATGATTGGCCATTGTGCACAGCTTAAAGCTGTTCTACACTACAGGGCTGTAGATACTCTGAGAATTATGAATCTGTTTATAAAATTTATTATTTAAAATAAGTTTGAGATGATTTTATCGCTTTTATCTTTTCTTTTTCTAGATTGACTATAAGCTTGAGATAAGGAAAAAGGTCTTTTTCTTTCTGTTGGGTCATCTTTAGCCCTTTGTCGGTCAGCTTTAGAAACTGGGTTTCATATCTTATGAATTTTTTCTTTTCAAGTATCTCCAAGTTTTTGTACAGGCCTCTTTGGGACTTATCTATTATCTTCAGGGACTGCAGGAGCCTGATGAAATCTATCTTTGAGACTGAAGCTTCCAGAGGCTTGTCTTCAAATTTCCTGTTAAGTTTTTTAAGATATGTTTTTAATGCATATAATATGAACTCATATTTTTTGTTCAGCTTCATACTGCAAAGTATTGTTTTTTGGCTATATAAGCTTTTTGTTTGGATTGACTACAATAGTGTTAAAAGTAATTTTTATATAGTATCAGGTTATCTTTAGTATTATGGCTAAGAAAATACTTTTTGTCTGCCTTGGGAATCTTGTGAGAAGCCAGATGGCTGAAGCTTATTATAATCATCTTACAAGATCGAAAAAAGCTTCAAGCGCAGGAATACTTGGTTATGTTTCAGAAAAAAACAATAAACCTTCTAAAAAAGCGATAAAAGTGATGAAAGAAGAGGGCATAGATATCTCTAAAAGTGATGTTACTGCACTTGATCTGGATATAATCGATGAGAGTGATGAGATATATGTGCTTTGCAGCAAGCAGGAATGCCCTTATTATCTTAGAAATTCAGAAAAAGAAACAAATTATTGGGATATTGATGATCCTATAGGCAAGAGCATAGAAGAGTACAGGAAGGCAAGAGATCAGATAAAGAAGCTTGTTCTTGAGATAGTTTAAGAAAAAAATAAAATAGCCCTGCTGTTTGAACCTGAGGGTTAACACCCTACAGATACCTGTTGTGGGTTTCGCAGGTGAAAAGTTAGATTCGCTTCGCTCATCTAGAAACCTGCTCAAGCCCACTAAACAAAGACAAAGAATAAAGAAAATAGCTCCGGGCAGATTTGAACTGCCGTCCACGGATTTCACTTTTGAGCTGGGGGCTCAAAACCAGAGTCCGCGATGATTGGCCACTACACTACGGAGCTGTAATTATTCTGGAAAATCGCGGCTATTTTTAAAAGTTCCTAATATTTTTGGTTAAATTTATAAATGGGCTGGACATTAGAAATTAAAAAGAGGGGAAGATGAATCTTAGGCTTTTTAAACAGGTTATCAGAAGAAGTAATGCTCTTAGGCAGAAGGCTCAGATAAGCATGGAGTACCTTATCATAGTGGGTTTTGTGGCTGCAGTTACTGTTCCTATGATAATAATATTTACAACACATTCTACTGAGATGAATGAGAGCATAATATCAAATGAGGCTGAAAACATAGCTGCAAAGATAGTGGATGCAGCTGAGTCTGTATATTATCTTGGAGAATTCTCAAAGACCACATTCAGGGTGAGCATGCCTAAGAACATAAATTCTATAACTTTGGGGAATAATGAGGTTGTTATCTTTGTAGATAAGATGAATGGTTTTGATGAAGTTGTCAAGTACTGTCCTGTACCTATAAACGGAAGTGTGTCCAAGGAGCCGGGACTGTATGACATAGTGGTAGAGTCAAGAGGGGATTATGTGTGGGTAGAAAGCAACTAACTTTATCTGGAAAAGCTCAAGTTTCTATGGAGTTTGTATTTTTGGTGAGTCTGGCTTTTATGATCATGACGGTATTCATAGCTTCGACAAGAAGCGAGTTTGATGAGTTGAGGAGCGAGGAAGAGAGGACATTGGTCAGGGATGTGGGGATGATGGCACATTCTGAACTGGTTATAGCGTCAAATGTTGAGGACGGTTACAGGAGGATCTTTGATATTCCTGAAAAGCTTGACGAATCTATAGAATATGACATTGAGATATCAAACAATACTCTTTTGGTATATACTGACGATTATGAATCTGTGTTCAATGTGCCTTCAGTCACAGGACAGATACAGAAAGGCAACAACAGAATAAACAAGACAGGCGGAACAATATATTTGAATTAAGATGGAAAAAAAATCCCAGATATGGTTTACAGATTTTATCATAGGTGTGATGATATTCCTTATAGTTGTTCTTATATATTATGGGTATTCTTACAGTTTAAACAGTGATCCCGGAGATATCACAAAAGATCTCATAATGGAGGCAAAGAGCATAAGCTCAGCACTTATCAGCAGGGGTTCTCCTTCAGACTGGAACAAGAGCAATGTGGAGGTTATAGGCCTTACAGACGGGAACCAGAGGATCGTGGAGGAAAAACTGGGAATGTTTGCAGAGATGGATTATGAAGAGACAAGAGATATATTCAGGACGCCTTATGATTATCATTTTTTTCTCAAGGAAGCAAACGGCAGCATAGTTGATGAAAATGGGGAAATTGGCCTTAGTGGGAACAGTTCAGACAATCTTGTTTCCATAACAAGAATAGTTATATACGATTCAAGGCTTGTAAATATGGTGGTGCATGTATGGGACTGAGAAAAGCCATGTTCTTCACTACAGATGCATTAGTTGCATCATCTATCCTTCTTGGAGGTATATTGATCATATCATCTATATACATAAGTGAGCAGACCACATCACATCTCAACTATCTTTCTCAGGATATAATAAATTCGTTAGAGGCATTGAAGATAAGGGAGATTAACAACAGCTATGTAGATGAGCTTGTCAGCAACGGAAATATAACTGACCTTAACAATTCTATACTCCAGCAGGCAGGGGAATTCTGGGCTGAAGATAAGATAGGTCTTGCAAGTGATTTTCTTGAGAATACAACTGACCAGCTAATCCCTGAAGTTTATGGATTTGGGATATGGATAAACAACGAGCAGATATACAAGAGAGACAACCCGCCTCCAAGATCTACATCATCTGCAAAGAAAATAATCAGCGGGATAGACAAGGAAAAACCTATAGACGGTTTCATCTCAAAAGCAAGGGCAAACAACTTTGTAAAAAGAAGTACAAGAATAATATCTTTTTCGCCTGAAGGCGCAGGATGGGATGGAAATGACTGGGATAATCCTGGAGAGGCTGTAATAGACAAATATTTTGAGCTTTCTTCAGGAATGAACATAACAAACTCTACGATGTATGTTTCCCTGCATATAGAGGACGACGGTCCAGACTGGGAGGTTGTAAATATAAACAATGGAACATGCACTGTAAACAGAGACGAGATAAATTTTTTAGGAGGGGAAGGAACATTTGATATAATAGATGTTTTTGGCTGTATAAATACAGGACAGAACAGCATAAGGCTAAGGCTCAGGAATCTGGGATATAATGGGCATGTACATCCCGGAATGCTGTTAAGAGTTGATTATACTGTCAATGAGTCAGCCGGTTCATATAATGACAGTTTTTCAGAAAGATATTTTTTTGACAATGTGGTAAGTAATGAAGGGGCTGACGGAGAGAGTGGGGCATGGAGCATGGTGCCTTTCTTTATCCCTGAGAATGCAGAGAACATAACTGTCACAGCCCACATCGAGGGAAGAAATATAAGGGATTATACTGGATGGGGATTGTTCTATTCATGGAGCGGATGGAGATGGGCGAGAGATTATGACTATATTTTCTTTATAAATGATGATGATTTTTTTGATAGGGATGGGAGTCCTTCTATGAATCCTTCTTATGATTATTCTGCTGAGAATCTTGAAGATGAGATAGTAGAGGGTACAAATGTTGTCAGTGTATATTTCAACAATTATGCAGACTATGAGTGGGGTTCAGGGCAGCCGCAGATATATTCTGACCCTTTTGATGACCCTGACGGTTCATCATATATAGAAGTCAATTACACTCTTCCTGAAACCGAAGCCCCTTACGGAAGCATAAAGATAAATGAGATAAAGGAGTTCGGAGGGTTGGCAAACAGGGAGAAAGAGGAGCATTTTAGCTTTCCTTCACAGGCTGTCCAGATGGGAGAGATTCTTCTTCATCTTGTGCAGCAGTATTCATATATTGTGGATGTGTGGGCAAGCACATACAGCCCTGCTGACAATCTTGTATTTTCTGCTCCATCTTCCAGAGCAGTCCCCACTACAATGTTTGTACAGAATGATAATTTTGAAATATCATCTTCTGCAAACAATTATGTAAGGGCGAGAGACAGGAACCTTAATGAGATACTTCCTGAAACAGCTGTAGAGTATAATTTTTATCTTCCTTCTTTTGTAGGCTATGGAGATGTTTTCTCAAGCCAGGAGGGAGCTGAGCAGGATGCTCTTGACAGGCTTAATCAAACTCTTGGAGATTTTATATCTTCAGACGATATTCTCGTAGAGTCCAGTGATATGAGAAATGTTCCTACTATGTGGGGTCCTGCTGTGATGGAGGTGAGGGCATGGCACTAGGAAAAAAAGGTGTGTTTTTTACTTTTGTGGCAGTTGTCTTTCTCTCACTGCTTATCTTTTCTTTGTCAGTAGGAAATAACTATCGGCTCAGGCAGAGAACATTTGCTCTTGAGACAAGGATAGACAGCATGAGCAAGTTTATCTCAAATATCGAAAACGATATGGAAAGAGGCATATATATCTCGGGATTCAGAGCATTGATATGTCTTGAAGAACATGTTATAGAAAACGGAGAGTATCTTGATGATCTTGATTCTAGTTTTAGGGAGATGTTCTTCAATGGGACTGTCAACAGTACAAATTCTTCTCTTATGATAAACAATACATTTACAGATTGGATGGAGAATATAAAGACAGAGGCAGACAAGATAGATATAATATTGAACATATCTGTAAAGAACATAAGCCTGTACCATGATAATCCATGGCAGGCAAGGATAGATGTCGAGGCTGAAACAACAATACATGACAAGAAACAGACATCAAGCTGGACAAGAGACAAGAACATAACTGCATATATAGATCTTGAGGGTTTTGAGGATCCATTCTACAGATTGGGAACAAACGGTCTTATGGAAAATAGGATAGAAAGGAAAAACCACAGCCAGCTTGTTTTAGGAACAGATATCTCTAATCTTCTTGATCATTGCGAAAAGGGGGATTATATAGCTTTCAGCGGAGCTCCAAGCTTCCTTATGAGGCTTGAAGGAAATTTTTCAGAGTCAGAGTATGGGATCGAGAGTCTCGTAGATATAGAAGAGCTTGAGCTTATCGGGCTTACACCTAAAGACAAGAGCATAGTGGATCACATCTATTTTGGAGCTGAAGATCCTGATAAATATCATATACAGGGGGCACCTTCCTGGTTTGAACTGGACAATGGGACAAACATGAACGGAAGCATACATAGGCATGAAGCTTATGAAGTTGAAGATATTGTAGGTTAAGAAAATGCAGTATAGACGTACACTTAGGAGATTATTGGCAAAAAGAAAGCTTTTAAATATGAATTTAGATATTATCAGTTAATATGGGAAAAAACACTATCCAGACAGATATAGATAATCTTGTTTCTGTTGTCCAGGAGCAGGAAAGGATATCTGTGAAGGATGCTGCAAAAAGGCTTAATGTTCCTGAAGAGACAGTAAGTGAATGGGCAAGTTTTCTTGAAGAGGAAGGTATAATAAATATAGAATACAAGTTCACAAAGCCTTTTCTTGTAAAGAAAAAGCTTACTCCTGAGCAGTTGGACAATCTTAAAAGTGAAGTCAAGGAAGAGAAAGGCATATTTGACAGGAAAAGTAAATCTACACTGAATTATCTGAATAAGCTTGAGACTGAGGTTGATTCTCTGAAGGATATGTTCAATGATCTTGGGAATCATTTTAACAAGAGGCTTTCAGGGGTAAAAGGGGAACTCAAGCAGTTAAAGAAGATGGAAGATGAGAAGGAGAATCTCAATAAAGACATCCTTGAATCTAAACAGGAATTTATGAAGAAGATATCTGATATAAACAAGCAGCTGTATTCTCAGGAGAAGAACTATAAAGAAATGTATGATGTTCTTTGCAGCCAGGCAAAGGTCGGAAGCGAGATCCTTAGCATACAGGAAGACGAGATGGATTTTATAAAACAGACAGACAAGATGATCAGCAAGAAGCTAAAAAGCATAAAGAAAAAGCTTGATAAGAAGAAAAAAGGCAAAAAGAGCAAAAGCAAGGAAAAGCTTACAAAGGAGTCTGAGTCAGAACTGAAGGCGCTTGAGAAAAAATATGAGGAGCTCAGGGATTTTCTTGATAAGGAAAAAAATATGATGGAGTCACTTATAGACGAGAACAAGAAACAGGAATCAGAGATGGACAAGCTTAACAAGGACATTCTTGGGAAGGTAAAGAAAAGCGGCACATTAATAGATTCAAAACTTAAGGAAGTAGAAGAGATACCCAAGAAATTCAAGATATTTATGAAGAAGAAAGATAAGATACTCAAGATGCTGGACCATATAAGCTATAATGAAGGGATACTGAAAAAGAAGCTTAATGATCTGGTGAAAAAAGGTTCTGCCCTGGATCTCACAGGGAATCCGGATGATGTCATGGAAGAGATAAAGGATCTTGAGGAAGAACTTGATGATCTTTCAAAGAAAAAAGGCACATTTGAAAAAGAGATTAAAAAGATTTTTAAACTGTTGCATCTAAAGTAGGTTAAAAGGGGTGTAGTATGGCAAAAAAGAGGAAAAAAAGAGCTTCAGCAAAATCAAGGTCCAGCCATAGGCATATTTCTAGAAAGAATCAAAAAGATCAAAAGATCCATAAGACAAAACACAGCATGAAAAGCAAGCATGTTTCAAAACAAGGATCCAAAAAAAAGGAAAGCGGCAAGACTGGATCAAATATAAAACTTCTAAATTCATATAATATCCGTTCAGGAGGCATACCTGTAACAGTTAAGATATATTCTCAAGAAGATGAGTTTGTACCTTTATATACTGTCCAGCTTTCTACTCTGGGAAAGACTACAGCTATGATGCTGGAGAAGATAAGGGAGGAGCTTATCGACAGGGTAAATCTGGGGATTGTAGATATTTCTGACAAGAAAAATGCAGACATTGCTGAGAAGAAATTTTCTGAGGCTACACTTACACTGATAAAGAAATATTTTCCAAGCCTTGATGCTGAGACAGAAAGGTTTCTTACATCTTATCTTGTGAAGAAAAGTTTAGGGATGGGTGATCTTGAACTTCTTATGAGCGATGCAAATCTTGAAGAGATAGCTGTAAATTCTGCAAGCGAGCCAATATGGGTGTATCATAAGCAGTTCGGTTGGCTAAAGACAAATATTATACTTGATAATGAAGCCCAGGTGCAGCATTATGCTACTATGATAGGAAGAAGGGTAAACAGGCAGATAACAGTACTTGAGCCCCTGATGGACGCTACTCTTCTTACAGGGGACAGGGTGAATGCAACACTTAATCCTATATCTTCCACAGGAAATACCATAACTATAAGAAAGTTCGCAGCCCAGCCCTGGACAATAACAGATTTTTTAAGGGTAAGGAGCATATCTCCAAGCGCAGCTGCTTTGATATGGGAATGTGTTCATTATGAGATGTCAGGGCTGATAGCAGGAGGAACTGCTTCTGGAAAGACAAGTATGCTGAATGTGGTGAGTAATTTTTTCCCGCCTAACCAAAGGATAATAAGCATAGAGGATACAAGAGAGATAAAGCTGCCTAAGTTTCTGCATTGGGTGCCAATGGTTACAAGGCTGGCTAATAATGAAGGGAAGGGAGAAGTAACTATGCTTGATCTTCTTGTGAATAGCCTTAGGATGAGGCCGGACAGGATAATAGTCGGGGAGATAAGAAGGAAAAAGGAAGCAGAGGTACTTTTTGAATCAATACATACAGGGCACAGTGTATATGCAACTGTTCATGCGAACAATACAGAAGAGACCATAACAAGGCTGACAGCTCCGCCTATAGAGGTGCCGAAAAGCATGCTTCCAGCAGTGTCTATGCTCATAGTCCAGTACAGGAACAGAAGGTCAGGACTTAGGAGGACGTTTGAGTTTTCTGAGATAAAGAAAGACGGAGATCCTAATGTTTTGATGAGATATGATGTTTCAAAAGATGTACTACAGAGAAAGTCAAATTCAGTAGCTATAAGGGACAATCTTGAACTTTATACAGGGGCATCCCGCAGCAGCATAAAAAAGGAGCTGGCAGAAAAAGAATCTGTGCTTAAGTGGCTTGTAAAGCAAAAGATAAATTCTGTAGACAGTGTAGGAAGAGTGATGGCAGAGTACTATACAAATAAAGACCATCTTATGAAGATTGTAAGATCAAACAAGCCTTTGAGGTGATATGAATCTTTGACTCAACATCTGAGAGAATAGTGCAGTCCATCCCTTCTCTTAAATTCAAGCTTAAGCAGGCAGGGATGAAGGATAATCCTGTCAGTTTTGTAAAAAAGACGTTGTTTACATCTTTTTATATGACTACAGGGCTTATACTCGTAGCTCTTGCTATGCTTTCAGAAAAAATAGTCCTGATGATAATACTTATCCTTCTTTTCCCTTTGATATTTGCATTGATGTTCTTTTATTTTGTGAAGCTTCCAGATATGAAGATAATAAAGAAGAGGAAGGCGATAGACAGAGAGGTTGTATATGCAGGAAGATTTTTGATAGTGGAACTAGAGTCAGGAGTGCTGCTGTATAAGGCTATGGCAAATGTCGCTGAAAGCTATGAGGAGATAGGCAAGGCTTTCCAGGATATAATAACAAGCGTAGATCTTGGAACAAGCATAGAAGATGCTTTGAATCACACTGTAGAGTTTACACCTTCTCCAGATTTCAGGAGACTTCTTTGGCAGATAATAAATGCCCTGAAGACAGGTTCAAATGTTTCTGAGTCTCTTAAGTCTGTTGTAGAGCAGATAACAAAGGAGCAGACTATAGAGATCAAGACATATGCAAGAAAACTTAATCCATTTGCTATGTTTTATATGATCATAGCTGTGATACTCCCTTCACTGGGAATAACCATGCTTATAGTATTGTCAAGTTTCTTGTCCATAAACCTAAGCCTTCCTATACTTATAGCTGTTGCAGTCATGCTAGGGATACTTCAGCTGATATTTTATGTTGTTATAAAATCTTCAAGACCTGCGGTGAGCGTATGAAATTTTTCCAGAAGATAAAGGAAAAAATTGAGAAAAAGAAGAAGAAAAAGCTTGAGAAAAAGTTAAAGAGGCAGACAAAGCATTATATGCTTGACCAATACCTGAAAAAGGCAGGTATAAGCATACAATCCCATCTACTGTCCAGAGGACTTTTTAAGTTTATACTCTTTATAAATATCATATTATCTATCTATGTGCTTTTCCTTCTGGCTTCAAAAGGAGGATATCCTCTTGCATATATAATATTCATAATACTGCTGATATGGGTGTTTGCATTTTTCCTTTTTTTAGGAGTGGTGTGGCTTGGGTTCTATATATTTATCGACTGGAGGATATTCCAGAGAAAACTCAGTATAGAAGAGGTTCTTCCTGATTTTCTTTATCTTACTGCAACCAATATAAGGAGCGGGATGACTATAGACAAGGCATTGTGGGTAGCTGTAAGGCCCAGGTTTGGAGTGCTGGCCAGAGAGATAGAGACAGTCTCAAAAGAAGTGATGAGCGGAAAAGAGCTTACAGATTCCTTGCAGGCATTTGCAGACAAGTATGAGTCTGATATTTTGAAAAGAAGTATAAATCTTCTCATAGAAGGTATAAAAAGCGGTGGAGAGATAGGGGAATTGTTAAACAGGATAGCGACAAACATACAGGAAAGCAGAATAATGAGAAAAGAGATGGCTGCAAATGTCATGACCTATGTCATCTTTATAACTTTTGCAGCTATAGTTGCAGCTCCTGCATTGCTTGCTTTGGCAAGCCAGCTTATAATGATAATAGGGAACTTAACTTCAAGGTTAGATGTCCCTGCAACAGGAAGCATGATGTTTTCCCTGACTGAAGTTGCTGTTACTCCAGGAAACTTTAAGATATTCTCTTATATATCTTTGTCTATGACAGCTTTCTTTTCAGCTATAATAGTGGCAACAATACAGAAAGGAAATGTTAAAGAAGGATTGAAGTATATTCCTATCTTTATAGCTGTGGCTATTAGTCTGTTTATAGCATTTTCTTATATAATGGATAAAGTGCTTAGCGGAATATTTGTTTGAGGTTTATTTAGAAATATTTATATAAGGTTATATGTTTTTTATTCTAAAATAATTATAAATGAGGTGCATAGATAATGAAAAAACTAGTTTTAATGTTAAGTTTGATTTTAATGATGAGTTCTTTTGCTTTTGCAGCTGGAAATGATGTAGATACTGTGTTATTATTGCACATGGATGGTGATGAAAGTGCATCTGAACATGTTGCTACTGTTAATGGTGACCCAGTTCTTGATGCTGGAGAGTATAAGTTTGATGGAAGTATGTATTTTGATGGTTCTGATGATTATTTGGCTGTTGCTGACAGCACTGATTGGAATTTTGGCTCAAATGACTTCACTATAGATTTTTGGGTTAATTTTGACCAGCTTACAGTGCATGATGCTGGACTTCAAACACTAATATCTTCAGGAACAGATTATGGTAGCAATTACTGGGCTTTGATGTATGGTGATGGTACTTATCCTACAAATACTGGAATTGGTTTTATAGATAAAGGGCAGGGAATAGAAGATTGTTTCCAAGGGGATCAGGATGGATGGAATGCAGAAACATGGTATCATATAGCTTTAGTTAGTTCTGGTAATACCCTTACAATCTATCGTAATGGGGTTGCTGTTCATTCGTGTAGCATTGGCAGTCTTACTGATTACAATTCTCCTATAAGGATTGGCTCAAACCCTGAAGCAAGAAGAGAGTTTGGAGGATACATCGATGAACTAAGGATATCAAACAATGCACGCTGGACATCAGACTTTTCTTCAAGCTTGCCAAGCTCACCTTACACAGCAGATGCTAACACTAAATTATTATTAAGTCTTGATGGAGATGTTGCTGAAGGTGCATCAAATGATCATGATGTGACTTTCCATGGTAATATTAAAATGAATGCAACAGAAAAACCTTCATCTGATTTTGAGGGCAGTTATTATTTTGACGGCAGTGATTTTTTGACAATACCTGATGACCCAGAAATTGAACTTGGAAGTGATGATTTTACAATTGACTTCTGGTTCAAAAGATTTGGCGGACATGGAAGTTTGGATGTCATCTTAGCAAAACAGGATGATGGCCATACAAATGACCATTCGTATGGTATTAATTTTGGCACAGGAAATGAATTAAGTGCACAAATCTCTGATTCCAGCAGTTACAATACAGTTACATCAACAACTTTATTTGGTTCAGGTGATACTGACTGGCATCATGTTTCTTTTATCCGTGAAGGTAGTAGAATGCTGCTTTACATAGATGGAATTTTAGAAGATAATTTAACTGCGTCTGTAACTTCACAAGACACAAGTTATCCTTTGACAATCGGTAGATATGGTCAGACTAATTACTATTATACAAACTCATTTATTAGTGATTTGAGGATAGTCAAAGGCGAAGCAATTATTCCTCCGGCTGGAGGTCCTACTGGTCCTTATGATGATTCAACTCCATGTACAGATGTAGATGATGATGACTACTGTGATGAAGCAGAAATTTCTGGATGTGATAATACTATTTGTCCAACAGGATGGGATGACTGTGATGACAATACAGGGGATGATCCAACAGGATGTGCAAGTGCAACATGTACATTCAATTCAGGGTTAAGATTGTACAATGGAACTGGCTGCGCTAAATGTAAGTATGTACTAAGAGACGGACTTTGGCTTGATGATAACTTGGATTACACAAAGGATGTACCTGGTTCAACAGATGATGTTTGTACAAGCAATGCATATAATGTTGATATGACTGCTTATGGAGGACCTTCATCTGCAGTTTATTATATGGGTTCAGCAAGTCCTGATGAGCAATATGCAGATCCTGCAAATGAACCTTTTAATTCAGGCGGAGAAGGAAATGGAGTTCCTGAGTTCTCATCTATAGGGATGGTTCTTGCACTGCTTATAGCTGGATTAGGAATAGTGTTCGTTATAAAGAAAAGAAGATAATCTTCTTTTTTCTTTTTATTTTTTTAAATATCCATATGAAGAGAACAAGTTCTCAGATATAAATATCCTGGAAATCTAATTTCCATAATATTTATATATAGCTTATCATTTAATAGTCTAAGAGGTGTTAATGTGATAAGATATCAGAAAGATAAATTTCCTGAGTATGTTCAAAATCTTAGATTTTGCAAGAAAGCACAAGCAGCGATGGAGTTCTTGATGACTTACGGCTGGGCTTTACTTGTAGTGCTGGCAGCTATAGGAGCATTAGCATATTTTGGAGTGTTGAGTCCTGGGAAGTTTGTTCCTGATCAATGCGTTTTAGTTCCTGGATTAGCATGTTTAGATTCGAGTGTTACAAGCAGTGAGATAAATCTAGTTTTGGCAAACAGCCTTGGAAGAGATATACAGGTTAATGGATTGAGTGTTGGAGGATGCAATAAGACTCTTGATGTGCTGTTTGAAAATGGAGATAAAAGGACATTCAATATAACTGGCTGTGATAATGGAGAACCAGAAGAGAAGTTTTCAGGAGATATAATTATAGATTATACTAACAGAGATTCAGGGCTTTCAAAGACTATAACCGGAAAGTTGACATCTAAGGTACAATGATATCGTCAAGAAACGATATGTTAGTATGGTATATAACCAGTTTGATAGTTCTTGTTGTAGCTGTAAGTGGATTGTATGGTTTTGGGATGTTTGGTTCAGAAGATTCTTTGTTTCAAGAAAACAGGGTAACTGCTGCTGCAGTAAAGGTTCCAAGCCAGAATAATCCTGTTGAAGATGATATTTGTGATGAAGAAAACATCACCAACACTATAGAGAAACCAAGTCTTGAAGATGAGCAGGAAGAAGTTATGCAGTATGATGGAAGCTGAATTTTATTTTGATTGTTCAAATTAGATTTTATATCTTGCAGCCTGCTTTGGTCAGGAATTTTTATTATCTCCTTGCTATCAAAAATAATTCTAAAAATTAATCGAAACATTTATATATCAGTATAGTAATGTGTATACTATTTTGGTAGTTATAAACTATCAAAAGAACAGCAAATCAATTTTATTTGCAAACAAAGAGGTGAAAACAAATGTATAAGAAAGCACAGGCGGCAATGGAGTTCTTAATGACTTATGGTTGGGCCATATTAGTAGTATTAGCAGCTATAGGCGCTTTGGCATATTTCGGAGTTCTTAGTCCGGACAGGTTCTTGCCAGAGAAATGTACATTGCCATCAGGAATTGCGTGCCTGGATTTCAGGTATAGCGGAACTGCAATAGAGATGTCTATACAGAATGGAGCAGGATTTGACATGACTAATGTTAGTGTTGAGGTAAATGGAACTGGATGCCAAGCAACAGATTCAACAACACAAACTACACTGACAAATGGTCAGAAAGCAACTTATAGTGTTACATGCAGTCCAAGTTCTGGTAAGTTTAAAGGAGATGTAACCTTTGACTATACAAACCAGGCAACAGGAATGCCGCATACTAAAGTTGGTGAGATTATCCTGAAGATACCATAAACATAAGTATTTTTTTTATTTTTTATTTTTTTAGAAATTCTTTGAACTCATCCAAATTATATTGTTGTTTTGCATCTACGTTTTCTGCCGTAGCCACAGATATGCAATGCAAGACATAAAGTCTTGCGGAACGATCATTATCAGTATAGATATGGATCTATCTCTTCTAGAAATTCTTTGAACTCATCCAAATTATATTGTTGTTTTGCATCACATAGTGCTTTTTCAGGAAAAGGGTGTGTTTCTATCATCAATCCATCTGCTCCTGCAGCTATAGCTGCTTTTGCTAATGGAAGTATAAGTTCTTTTTTCCCTGATGAATGAGATGGATCAAATATTATCTTAAAATCAGTTTTTTGTTTTATTATAGGGATAGCGTCAATATCTGCAGTGTTTCTTGTTTCTGTCTCAAAGGTTCTTATGCCTCTTGCGCACATTATTATATCATTGTTTCCTTGTTTTTGGATATATCCTGCAGATTTTATCCATTCATCTATAGTTGCTGCCAGGCCTCTTTTCAATAGTATAGTTTTTCCTGTTTTTCCAGCCTCTATCAAAAGCGGGAAGTTTTGCATATTTCTTGCACCTATCTGTATTATGTCTATGTTTTTAAATAGATGGATATCTCTTGCATCCATAAGTTCTGTAACTATCTTCATATCTATTTCTTTTTTTGTTCTTTCAAGGATAGAAATGCCTTTTTCTTTTAATCCCTGGAAAGAACCAGGATCAGTTCTTGGCTTAAAGGCCCCGCCTCTTAAGTAAGATATACCTAGTTTTTTAAGAGTTTCTGCTGCTTTTATCATCTGCTCTTCTGATTCAACTGCACATGGTCCTGCTATTATTAGATTGTATTTCATCTTATCTTTAGTTTTTTGGTTATTGCCACTGTTTTAAGGCATCTTCTTCTACAAAATGCAGATTTCCAGGTATTATTAAACATTGCGGTGTATGCTTTAGTTCTATGTCTTTTATTTGTTCTGCTGTCCTTGCTATTATCTCTTTTTTTTCTGAGCCTAATGCTGAACATGCAATACATAATTGATCTTCTTTTAATCCTAATTTTAGAAGTCTTTGTATAGCTTCTTTAATTGTCAGGAATCTGTTGTTTATAGGATTCAGGTCTAATAAAAACAATGTATGCAGGCCTATGCTCTGATTTTTCTTAAAAAAATCATAGAAGCTGTTAGCTTTTTCATCAAAAGGGATAGAAACAGTCCTTCCGAACTTGTAGAGCTCTAATCCCATGATTCCTATAGCATTTAATATGGATGTGTTGTTTATTACTTTAGTTTCTATCTTTAGTTCTTTTGCTCTTAGCATAAGATCTGTATGTGTTGTCGCTCCAAATGGGTCTCCTATCACAAGGAAAGCTGTATCTTGTGTTTTTGCATCTTTAAGTATGGTCGATTCTGCCTGTTTTTCAACCATGTCCCTGTCTGCCAATATTATATCTTTACCGTAAAGTTTTTCCAGAGATTCTTTAGAACATTGAAGTTTTGAAGTGTAGGATTCTAGATAGATCTTATTGCAGGATTTGATCGCTTCTAATCCTTTTAATGTAATGTCTTTTTCATTGTTTAATCCTAGTCCTATGAAATATAATGTCATGGGTTAAGTTAGGAGATGGAGTTTTTAAAGGTTGCTGATTGACTTATATAATACAGATTTAGTATACATTTTAGCGACCAATTTTTTTGTAGTGTTCAAAAAGTTATGTTTTAAACGAATAATGCTTAAAAAGCCTCCTTACATTTATAGGAGAATGGAAGAACATAAGGTTTTTATTTCAAATAAGCTTCAAAAAAGGCTATCTGATTAGGATTATGTCAATAAGATTGCAAAAAAGCTGAAAAAGAACCTTATCAAGGAGATTCAGTTTATAAGAGATTTTTGAGGGAAAATAGATTTGAAGGGAGAAGAATTTACTGGCATATATATATAAGAATTTTTGATGGTTTTGATTGTGGGAGAGTCTGGAAAAAAGATTAACAGGCCACAATAGATGAAATTAAAAAATTACTGCATGTATTTATGGAAGAAGCAGAAAAAATACATAAGAATTTTTAAGCAATTCTTTTAATATTTCCAGCCTTTAAATCAGCTAGAGAATCTGCTATCTGTTTCAATAAATCATCGTCTATTTTTTCTTTTGCTTTCAGCTCTTTATACTCTTTTTCAGAAATACAGATTTGTTTTTTTTCATTATAAAGCAACCTCAATAAATTATAAATTTTTATACCTTATAAAGATTTCTATTTTGTAGTTTAATTCTACTAAAATTTCTCAACAATTCCCCTCTTTTTTGAATAATTAAAATTAGAATTATCATCAAAAAGTTTATTTAACATGTATAATGCAGAATAGAAATATTTATATATGAGTTTTAATATTTAAAATAATATTGATTAAAGTCGGTTTTTTGGCGGAAACCGAGTTTATATGGCGTGTGTGTTTAAAATTTGGCGATTTCAAACACAAAATGTTTGGCGTTTTCTCAAGAGGTAGTAAGATAAACCTATATATAAATGTTTATTTACTCAGAAGTATATTTTCGAGTATATAAATTAAAAAAATAAAAAAAGGGGGAATGAAAAAATGGATTTTGTCGTGGAAAATGCTGTAAAAAATGCAGCTGAACAAAACGTAGGAGATACAAACGTAGGTCAGGCCAATATAAAGGTTATTGGTGTTGGCGGAGCTGGTAACAATATGGTTGGCTGGCTATACAACAAAGGTATTAAAGGAGCTGAAATATTAGCGGTTAATACAGATCAACAACATCTGGATATTACTGATTCTGACAGTAAATTTCTGCTGGGAAGAGAGGTGACAAGAGGCTTAGGCTGTGGAGGATATCCTCAAAAAGGAACTGAAGCAGCTCAAGAAAGCCTTAATGAGCTGAAGGAATCCCTGAAGGATTCTGATATGGTATTTGTCTGTGCTGGAATGGGCGGAGGAACAGGTACAGGTGCTGCTCCAGTGGCTGCACAGGTAGCTAAAGATGCAGGTTCAATTGTTATCGGAACTGTAACTATGCCTTTTAACATAGAAAGAGCAAGAGTGGATAAGGCTGAATTCGGACTACAGCAGTTAAGACAGATATCTGATACAGTTATCGTAATTGATAACAACAGATTAGTCAATATTGCAGGAAACCTGCCAATACAGCAAGCATTTGCTGTCGCTAATGAGCTTATCAGTACAATGATCAAGGGAATCGTAGAGACAATCGCCGTCCCTTCATTAGTCAACCTGGATTATGCAGATGTAAAGGCTATCATGACTAATGGCGGAGTTGCTGCTATCGGCGTAGGCTCAAGTGATACAAATAACAAGGTAGAAGAAGCTGTTAAAGGCGCTCTAAGCAATCCTTTATTGGATATAAGCTATGAAGGTGCTACAGGCGCTCTGATACATGTTTGCGGCGGACCTGATATGACACTGGAAGAAATCTCCAAAGTAGGAGAACTGGTCACTGAATCCTTGGATGACGATGCAAATGTTATCTGGGGAGCTAGAGTTTCAGAGGACATGAAAGGGAAGCTTACAGTTATGACCATTGTGACAGGAGTAAACAGCCCATGGATACTTGGAAAAGTAGACCATAAGAACCCTAGTCCACAGGCAAAACAGATGAGTGAAGAGCTTGGAATAGAGATAGTATAGATATAATCTATACTTTTTAATTTTCTTTTTTAGGGATTTCTTGCCTTCATTTTAACTCCCTAACCACCCCCAAACCCAAATGAAGGCAAATACTTGGTCTCTTCCTGCTCTGCAGGGGGAGATTTTTTTATTTTATTCATTAGATGATTCTATATTGTTTTGAAAATCTCTAAATTCTAAGATTTAATATTCCTAAAAATCAAAAAAGATTTCAATCCTATCGATGGCACTTACAAGCTTCGCTTGTTCGTGCACAGCCTCAATACGATATAAGCTGAGTTCTGGCTCTGTTGTAGAAATAAGAGCTCTCTGTGACATTAGCATAATGGATGAAATTAAAGAATATTATCTCTTAAAGACTATCTTTTTCTGGCCAGAATATAACCCCATCTTTGTCATGGCTTCAAATTGGTCCTTGCTTACAATTAAAGGGGAGACTATGAAATCGTATTTTTCTCTTATCTCTCCGCAGATCTCTTTTATCTTACCATTATCTATATTTTCTCCAATCAGCATGAGATTGGCTCTTTGGTTGGACTCTTCTCCATGCAGTACAACTGCTTTTATCTCATATATGTTCCTTATCTTATCTATGAATAATTGCAGGACTTGCTTGTCTTTCTTTAGCATCTCATAGAGAAATCCTGTCCTTTCTGTATGCCTGAACTTATAGAATTTAGAGTTTTTTCTGACTATAGGATCTATGATCTCAAAATCCATGAGCTTTACAAGAATGCGGTATGTTGAAGCTGGTGAGACCTTTGCTGCCTTGGAGATCTCTCTCAGATACATGCCTTCTTCAGAATTATCATTAGCTAATATCTGCAGGATCGACAAAATCTTCTGATCAAACAATTGTTGGAGAAGCTCTATATCCTTCATATTTTAATAGTATAGCTTAGTTTTATTTAAATGTTTCTTTTTTGAAACAATGTTCCATATTTGAAATTCTTTTTTTGTTGAAAATTTTAGATTATATTTTTAGCAAAGATTAGGAAATTTCAGGGTATTTATTTTCTATTTTGGAGAATATTCTATATCCCCAAGAACCTAAAAATCTTACTCTTTGTTTCAATCTAAAGCAAATTATCTGTTTCTCTGCCTTTGGGATCTGTAGAATTCTTTTATCTGTTTTAGGTCTGAAACTTCTTCCAGGGGTTTGTCCTGCCTTAATCTTACCAATCTTGGGAATCTTAAGGCAAATCCTGAAGAGTAGGTAGGGGAAGCTTGTATTTCTTCATAGTCAACTTCAATGACTATCTTGGGCTTTACATCTACATGCTTTGCTTTTTCTTTTGTTATCAGGGGCTTTAGCATCTTTGTAAGCTGTTCAAAAGTGATGCCTTCTGTGCCTTTTTCTTTTATTCCAGTTCCTACACGGCCTATTTCCTTAAATTCCCCATTGTCTTTGCATGATATTATAAAGCTGGAAAGCCAGTTTGCTCTTTTTCCTTCTCCCCATTCTGCTCCAGTTATCACTAAATCTAATGTTTCCATGGTCGGTTTTACCTTAACTCCATAGCCTACCCTGCTTCCTGGCTTATATGGAGCTTCAAGATTCTTTACCATGATCCCTTCATTTCCAAGCGAGAGGGCTTTTTGATAGAACTCATTGGCTTTTTCCAGATCGTCTGTTATTATCTGTTCTGCTATAGCTATCCTGAATTCTGCAGGATTTGTTATATCTTCTATCTGTTTTCTTCTTTGTTGGAAGGGTGTTTTTATGAGATCTTTTTTGTTTACAAGTATAGCATCAAATATATTTACCATTACAGGTATGTCTTTAGCCATCTGTTCTATGTTGTATTTTCTTTTTATCCTTTGAGATATGTCCTGAAATGGCTTGTATTTGCCTGTTCTGCGGTCAATTCCTATTATCTCAGCATCAAGTATGAATGAGTCTGCATCGATGTTCTCTTTTATGTATCTTATGACATCTGGGAACTGTCTTGATACATCTTCTAACCTCCTTGTGAAGAGTTTTATCTTATTGTCTTTTTTATGTATCTCAAGCCTGAATCCGTCATATTTATATTCTATGGCTGCTGGAGAGCCTACGCGCTCAAAAGCATCCTCAATATCTTCTGCTTTCTTGAAAAGCATGAGGTTTATAGGGGTATTTACCTTAAGTTTTACCTTGTTTAAGCCCTCCAGACCTGAATCTTTTGCTATTTCAGCTACTTCTGAGAACTGGTTGAGCATATCATAGGCATTCTGGACTGCATCTGAGTATCTATTGTATAATTTTCTTTTTTCTTCATCCAGGTTGATATCATTCTCTTCTTTGTTATAGATTATCCCTATCTTTTCTCCAAAATAAGCCCAGACAATAGCATCCCTTAGAGAGCCTTCTCCTACACCAATCCTAAGGTCCTGGAGAACTGTTCTTGTTATGTATTTTGCTTCTAATGGCTCTGCTGAAGTCAATAATTCTGCTATTAGCTTGACTTTCCTGTCAACAGTGCCCTGGCCTTCCAATAATGCAAGATTCTGGAAGTTTTCAAATACTTTTTTAATATCTAATTTACTGGAGAAAAGTGTTGACTGCTCTTTTTTTGAGAATATGCTTTCAGCCACATCTCCCAGATCACCTGCTTTTTTCCACATGTCCTCTATCTTCACTGCAGATATTCCAGAAGCTATATTCATGGATTTAAGTACAATCCTTGAGGCTACACCTAATTCTCTCTGATCCCATTTTGGAAATATCCTTCCTTCTAACAATGGAAGGATTATAGAAAGCTCTTTTTTTGGTGTTTTCTTTAGGAGTTCTGCAATCGCAGCTGTCTTTTCCAGGCGCTTTGTTGTTTTTTCCAGAGCTGAATAAGTTTTTGTCAGGTCTTTGTAGTCCATAGTTTTCAATAAAAAGCTTTTATTTAATTATTTTATTGTTTTGTCTTTTATTAATACTTTTATTAAAAAACCATCTTAGTCCTGAGTCTTAATTGTTTTAGATTGAATAATTCAAAATCATAAAGCTTATATAGATAAAATTATATGTTTTTGTTATGGATGTTTATGAAGCTATAAAACAGAGAAGGAGCATAAGGAAATATCTTGACAAGCCTGTTGAGTGGGAAAAAGTTTCTTCTGTTATAGATGCAGGAAGATTGGCTCCCAGTTCAGGAAACATACAGAACTGGAAGTTTATCGTTGTTAATGATACAGACAAGAGAAAAGAGCTGGCTGAAGCTGCATTGAAGCAGGTATGGATAGAGACTGCTCCTGTGCTTATAGTTGTATGTGCAGAGCCAGTTACAGCAGGAAGATTTTATAATAACAGAGGAGAGGAGCTTTATACAAAACAGAATTGTGCAGCAGCTATAGAAAATATGCTTCTTGAAGCTACTGAACTTGGCCTTGGAACATGCTGGGTAGGTGCTTTTGAAGAGAAGATGGTGAAAAAAACACTTGGAGTTGAAAGCAAGGTTGAAGTACATGCCATCATAACCCTTGGCTATGCTGCTGAAGAAGTTCCAGAGCCTGCAAATTTCCCGCTTGAGCATGTTACTTATTTCAACGGATGGATGGGAAAGATAAAGGATGTTCCAGGGTATATGGGCTGGCAGTCAATGAAGAATCCAGCAAGGATAGAAAAAGCAAAAGAAGTTTCAAAAACAGCTGGTGAGAAAGCTGCTCAGGCTGGGAAAGAGATAGGAAAGAAAGCAAGAGATATATATGAAAATATAGCTTCAAGGATAAAAGCAAAGAAAGAAAAGCAGAAGATAATGAAAGAGTATGAGAAAATCTACGGCAAGTAATCAGCAGTTTTATAAATAGAATTTTCTAATTGTTCTTTTATGTGCGGGATAATAGGAGTATTTAATCGCAAGGATAGTGTCAAGTTAGTTGAATCTGGATTGAAAGTTATATCTTATAGAGGAAAGGATCATACAGGAGGGTCTAAAGTTAATGATGGATGCATAGGCCATTGCCTTCATTCTGTTGTTGATTCAGTGAAACAGCCGATAGATGGCAGATTTACAGTTAACTGCGAAGTTTATAATTGGAAGGAGTTGGATGATAAATATTCTTTAGAAGCTAAGAATGATGCAGATATGCTTTTCAATCTTCTTGAAAAAAAAGGCGTATCTGAAGAAGTTCTTGATGAGCTTGATGGAGTTTATGCTTTTGCCTATGTTAAAGATAATAAATTATATATTGCAAGAGATATAATAGGGATAAAGCCAGTTTGGTATAGTCATTCTGAAGGATTTGCATTTGCTTCTGAGAAGAAGGCTTTGGAGTCTATTGGTTATATAGATATTGTTGAGCTTAATCCAAGAAAGATTATAGAGTATGATATTGTATCTGATAGATTGTCTTTTGTTGAAAGAGATTTTTTTTCTATAAAGCCTGAGCTGAAGGAGAGTAAAGAAGGGATTATAAATAGGCTTAGCAGGCTGCTTGATGATGCTGTATCTAAGAGGATCCCTTCAAGGAAATTTGGATTGTTATTTTCCGGAGGAGTAGATAGTACATTTTTGGCTATGATGCTGAAGAATAAAGGATATGATTTTACATGCTATACAGCTGTATTGGATCATCCAGATTTTAGGGTTCCTGAAGATTTGATTTATTCTAAGAAGATTGCAGATTCTTTAGGTCTTGATCTGAAAGTTGTGAAGATCAAGCTTGATGATATTGAAGAGTATATTAAAAAAATTGTTCCCCTTATCGAGAATTCAAATGTTGTTAAGGTTGGAGTGGCTTTAACTTTTTTTAAGGCATGTGAGGAAGCTTCTAAAGATGGATGTAAGGTAATCTTTTCTGGGTTAGGTTCAGAGGAGATATTTGCAGGATATGAAAGGCACAAGAATTCAAGAAACATAAACGAAGAATGCGTTTCTGGATTATTGAAGATGTATGAAAGAGATCTTTATAGGGATGATGTTATAACGATGTTCAACAGTCTTGAATTAAGGGTCCCTTTTTTAGATAAAAGATTAGTTGAATATTCTTTGAAAATTCCTGAGAAGTTTAAGCTGACTTCTTCAAACAATAAGATGATATTTCGTGATGTTGCTCTTGATATGGGGCTTTCAGAAGAGTTTGCTTTAAGAGGAAAGAAAGCTGCGCAGTATGGGAGTAATTTTCATAAGTCATTGGAGAAACTGGCTAAGAAAAATAAGTTTAAGTATATTTCTGAATATTTGCGCCAGTTTTATCCAGGGCATAATGTCAAGTTAGGAGCATTAGTCAGCAGTGGAAAGGATTCAATATATGCTATGCATGTCATGATGAGGCAGAACTATAAGATAAACTGTATGATAAGCCTTTTTAGCTCTAATCCTGATTCTTATATGTTCCATACGCCTGCTGTTGATCTTGTCAATCTGCAGGCTGAGTCTATAGGCCTGCCTTTATTGCAGTTTAAGACTGAAGGGAAGAAAGAAGATGAGCTTGAAGATCTTAAGAAAGCACTTCTAAAGGCTAAGGAAGAATATTGTATTGAAGGGATTGTTACAGGAGCTTTGTTTTCCAACTATCAAAGAGAGAGGATAGAAAAGGTTGCAGATTCTTTGGGATTGAAGATATTTGCTCCTTTGTGGCATATCAACCAGGAGACAGAGATGAGAGAGATAATTGATAATGGTTTTAAGTTTATAATCGTAAAAGTTATGGCTGACGGGCTGGATAAAAGCTGGTTGGGAAGAGTTATTACAGATGAAGATGTTGATAGATTGGTTGAGTTGGATTCAAAAATGGGTTTTAATGTCGCTGGAGAGGGTGGCGAGTACGAGACACTTATGATAGATGGGCCAATATTTAATAAAAAGATAAAGATTGTTGAAAGTTCTACTGAAGAAGAATCTTCTATTGTTGCTGAGCTGAAGATTGAGAGGGCTGAATTATAATAAACGCTCCCTCAGGGATTTGAACCCTGGTTTTAGCCTTATTGCAAATGAGCATCTTTAGAATGCAGTTACCGCAAGGCTACGTACTATCCAGGCTATACTAAGGGAGCATTAAAAAACAGAAATCAGAGGATTATTTAAATGTTGCTTGTCTTTTGTTCTTTAAGGATTATCAGATGATCATAAAGATTGTCCAGCTGCCTGTTGAATGGGACATTCATGAAAGCATCCACGACAGCAGGGTGGAACTCTATGCCTTTTTTCTCTTTTATTATCGCTACAGCCCTTTCATGCTCCATCCTTTGGTTTTCTTTTCTTCTGTATAATCTTTTGGATCTCATGGCATCATATGCGTCTGCAACATGAAGTATCCTTGCTCCAAGAGGTATTTCATCTTCTGAGAGCTTATCAGGATATCCTGAGCCGTTATGGTGTTCGTGATGATGCAATATTATACTATAGACCTCTTTATCAAAATACATTGAAAGTTCAGGATAATTAATCTTGAGATCATTTCTAAGATTTTCTCCTGAGCAAATAGGATGGCTTTTTATGATATTCTTGTGAAATCCTGAAAGAACATCTTTCTTTTTGTCCCTCATCACATCGGGCCATATCATCTTCATATAATCATGATGGCTGGCTGCAAGCTGAAGCTTTTTTATGTATTCTTCTGTCAATTCAGAATCATAGGATATATCTAATTCTTTCATCTCATAAGCAAGGTCTAAGGAGATTGCAGCTGTACGTTTCATATGCCTTATATCTCTTTGCTGGAATTCGGAGAGAGGCCTATGGTGATTAAACTGGCTGTACACTTTTTTGGTTATTTCATTAAGTTTCATCCTAGATGATGCCAATCTTTACAAAAAAATACTAGATCTCTGATAAAGTGAAGTCTCTAGTTCCCTAAAAAACCCCTTTACAAGAATATATATGTTTTTAGGATATAAAAAGATTTCGAAAACCTATTTAAATCAGCAATATTAACGGATTATTGTTTGCTGAGGTTCAGGACCTGTGGAAATCATCGCTACTTTTCCGCCTGTGAAAGATTCAAGGTATTCTATGGATTCTTTTAGGCTTGGAGGCAGATTGCCATAATTTGTCTCGCCTGTTATATTCTGATAGCCTGGGTATGTGCTGAATTTGGGAGTTATCCTTCTCAAAAAGTTTTCATCGTCATCAAATGTTTTTACTATATTGTCTCCATCATTATAGCCATCGCAAAGCCTGAATTCTTCTGCTTCTCCAAGAACATCTGCTTTTGTCAATATAAGATTAGGGCCATTTATACCCACTGCATATTTTAGTGCTACTAGATCTGTCCAACCGGTCCTTCTCGGTCTTTTTGTAGTTGCTCCATATTCTTCCCCCATCATCCTGATACCTACACCCTGTGTAAAAGGGCAACTTGAATCAATCAGCCCAATCACTTTTTCTGGATTTGATCTCATGTAATCTACTACTTCTTTCTCTTTTTTATCCAGCAATACCTTATTTTTCTCTTTTTGTGCTTTTCTTATCTTAGATAGATCTATGTCCATTCCAAGATACTCTTTTGCCTCAAAGAATATATCACAGTCAAGATCATTTGCGCAATGTATCTCAGAAATATCTTCTCCAAGCTCTGAAGGGAAAGGTCCTCCTCCAACCCGAGTCATATAAGGAAACTTTGCTATACCGTATGTTTCGACTATAGATCCAGGCAGACCTACTCCTGAAGCTGTTCCGTTTGCAGAAGGGCTTGAAGATGTAACATAAGGATATGTCCCAAACTCTATATCGAGCAATAATCCCTGGGCTCCTTCCAGTGATATCTTTTTTCCTTTATTTACAAATTTATGTATTTCAGCGATAGTGTTTCTTACAAAAGGATATATCCTTTCTGCATAAGGTTCTATGTAGCTTATAATATCATCTATATTTATATCAGGATAGTATCCTTTTGCTTTCTCAAGACGCTTGGCCATCATATCTCTGTTGAAAAGGTCTCTTACTCTTACTCCATGCCTTAGTATCTTGTCTCCATAAGCAGGGCCTATCCCTCTTCCTGTAGAGCCTATCCCTCCTTTTTTTTGGGATTTGTTTTTCTTTTGATCTTTTTCAATCTGATGAGGGAGGATAACATTAGCTCTGTCACTTATCATAAGATTATTGTAGGGAATGTTTTCTTTGTCAAGTTCGTCCATTTCTTCTGTCAAAACTTTCAGGTCTAGGACCATGCCGTTTCCAAGAATATTCGTTTTGCCTTCCTTATCATAGATTATGCCTGCAGGGAGTAAATGAAATATACGCTTTTTTCCGTTTATAACAACAGTGTGTCCTGCATTGTTTCCCCCTGTACCTCTTGCTATAACATCTGCCCAATTTGCTGCAAAATAATCTGAGAATTTTCCTTTTCCAGTGTCTCCCCACTGGTTGCATACTATAGATATTATCTGCTTGTCCTTTACCATATCCTCTAATCTTGACATCTTATTTTACCCCCTCATAGTTTGGCGCCTCTTTTATCATCTTTAGGTCATGCGGATGACTTTCCTTCAATCCAGCAGGGCTTATCCTGTCAAATCTAACATTTTCATGAAGCGCTTTTATATTTTCAGCCCCTGCATAGCCCATCCCTGATCTAAGGCCTCCAAGATACTGGAATATGATATTTCTTACAGAGCCTTTATAGGGAACTCCCCCTTCTATGCCCTCTGGCACCAGCTTGTCCTTTGAAGATTTTTCTTGTTTGTATCTTTCTTTTGAGCTTTCTGATCCTTTCATGGCTTTTAGAGAGCCCATGCCTATATATTCTTTGTACAGGTTACCTTTATCATCAGTCTTTATATCTCCTGGTGATTCTTCTGTTCCTGCAAAAAGGCTTCCAGTCATTATAGAGGATGCTCCTGCTGCAAGTGCTTTTGTTATATCTCCTGGATATCTTATCCCACCATCTGCTATCACAGGCCTCCCATATTTTTCTCCTGCTTTTGCAGTTTCATGAATTGCGCTGACCTGGGCCCTTCCTGCGCCTGAGACTATCCTTGTCGTGCAGATGGATCCAGGGCCTACACCTACTTTTACTGCATCTGCTCCTGCCTTGAAAAGGTATTCAGCCCCTTCGTAGGTTGCAGCATTGCCTGCTATAATATCAAATTCATGACTGCTGAACTGTTTTTTTAGTTCTAAGACAGTGTCTCTTACATTTTTTGAATGGCCGTGTGCGGTTCCTACAAGAAGAGCATCGCACTTCTTTTTAAGAAGCCTTTCAGCTCTTTCAAAATCATGGACACCTACATTTGCACCCACTACCAACTGGCCTTTTTTGTCCCTGTTGTATAAAGGAGTAATGCCTTCGATTATAGATTTTACATCTGTATAACAGAACAGGCCTTTTGGAGTATTTTCTTCTGTTATTATCAGTTTTGCGATCCTGTTGGTCTTCATAAAATCATAAGCTTCCTGAACTGTAAAATCTTTTTCAGAGGTTACAGGATTGCTGACCATGTAATCTTTGACAATCTCTGAACCATGTCCAAACTGGTATTTATCTTTGGTAAGAAGTCCTGTCACCTTGTTTTCCTTGTCCACTACAACCAGGGAAGAGAATTTATTTCCGTAATGCTCTAACTTTTTAGCAGCATCTTCTAATGTATCAGATTCAAAGACAGTTACAGGATTTTCTATCCTTGCATTGAATGTATATTTTACTTCATCAAGCCAGTCTTCCTGTTCCTCTATGCTGCTTTTCCACAGGAATCCAATGCCTCCTTGTTTTGCAAGCTCGATAGCCATATCTGCTTCTGTAACAGTACTCATATCTGCGCTTGTTATCGGAGAATTCAATGGGATGTTTGCTGACAGCCTTGTTTCAAGATCAACATCTGAAGGCACTACCTCGCTTTTTCCAGGCTTTATAAGAACATCATCGAAAGTCAGGCCTTCAAACTCAAACTTCTTAAAGAAATCATTTAAATAAACATTAGCCATTTTTCCCACCATTTATATTTCCTTGTGAAATAGATTATATTTATATTTTTGTTTTCTGTATCAGTGACGAAGATTAAACTTTCAAACCTTTCTGGCCTTTTCTTTTCAATGGGGAAGCTATCTCTACTTTCTGGCCAACCTGTTCTTTTATCTTGATGGCTGTCTTTTTTCCTACTATCTGTGAGAGCTTTAGCGGGTCTGATCTCTTGACATCTCTTATGGTCTTTATCCTGTTGCTGAAGAGTTTTCTTGCCCTTACCCTGCCTATGCCTTTAAGCTTTAATAAAGGAAGCAGTTCTTCTTTTGCTCCGTGCTTGAGCCTAAGCCTTAGCTTTGTGAGTTCTTTTAGGATGTCTTTCTTTTTTATCATCCTTGCAAATTCTGTTGAGCAGTAGAAAAGCCAGTCAGCAAGGTTAAGCTTTATCCTTGTCTCTCCAGGCCTTATCGAGTATTTTTCAAGGATGGCCTCTTCATCTATCTCGTTTATCCAGTCTTTGAAGAACAATGCTGTCTTTACAGAGTTAAGGAACTCCACATATTCTTCGTCATACATAGAAGGTTCTTCCTGGAGCATAGAATCAGAATATTTTACAAGAGCTTCTTCTATATCCTCGTATTCTTTTTTCCTTACTCTTAATAGAGGCCTCATCTCTAAGGTTGAGGCGATCATCTGCAGGAAGGAAAGCTCTGAGATCTCTTTTTTTTCAGATGCTTTTAATGCCTGGATAATATGGTTGGCTGTGTAAGGATCTATATATAGTTCTGCAACCCTTTTCCCTATTGGCGTAGCTTTGTATTCATGGTTGAACATGTCTGCTGCTGACTGGAACTCATTTTCCTCTTCAGTCGAGGTTATGAATCTATAGTCTTTCAACAGTTTCAGCATCTTTTCTATGATTGAAGTTAGTTTAGTCATGTCCTTGTACTGGAATGCCCAGAATGTTTTTGAGAAAAAATCTATTATCTGTTTCTTGTCCTTTACAAATCCTGCTGCTATCAGTGAAAGAAGATAGGTTCTTAAGACAGGCTCGACTGCAAGTTTGGAGTATACTTCTTCCGGCTCTCCTTTTACATATCTTTCATAAATCTCATCTTTTATAGGCTCAGTTGAAGCTATGGCTATAGCCTGGCCTGTTATGTCATATTTCGGGCGGCCAGCGCGGCCAGCCATCTGAAGATATTCCAATGTAGGGATCCAATCAAGACCTCTGTGTCCGAATCTTCTTAGGTCTTTCATTATTGCTCTATAGGCCGGCAAGTCGAGGCCAAAACTAAGTGTCGGCGTGGCACAGATAGTTTTTATCAACCCTTTCCTGAAGCTGTCTTCTATAATCTCTTTCTGCTTATGGACAAGGCCTGCATGATGAAAAGCTATTCCTTTTTTTAGGCAGAAAGCAAGACGTTTGCACTGCTTTGTAGGTGTTGATAATGTGTTTAATGCCTTTTCTGAAAGCTCTTCATATTCTTTTGTTTCTTTTTCTGACAATGATCTTTGTTTTCCTATTGCTTTTGCTATATCTTCTGCTGTCTTCTCTGCTGAGCGTTTTGTGTTTGCAAATACAATAGCCTGTTTTAGCTTGTTTATCGTGTCAAGAACTAAGTCTATTGTCTGGTCTCCTGTCTCTGAAGCTATTGTCTCATGCATATCTGTTGAGAAAGAGAGAAGGTATTTAAAATTGTTTATTATTGGCTGTTTGATTAGTATGTTGATATCTAACCTGCTTTTGGTTATTTTTAAGTCAGGAAATTTTTTGTATAGAATAATTCAATCTTAGTCTCTAAGTCAGGAAAACCTGCCCTGCGATCAGGATTTTCAATCCTAATCTTTAGGTCAACATAGTTGCCCTGCGATCAGGATTTTCAATCCTAATCTTTAGGTCAACATAGTTGCCCTGCGATCAGGATTTTCAATCCTAATCTTTAGGTCAACATAGTACATGTGATAACATTTTAAAATAAAATTCAATATTTTTCTTCTAAGTCAGCATAGCTACATTGCAATTATTATTACCAATTAAAGTTTTCATATGTAATAATCTAAAAATCCCTATCGATAACGCTCGCTTTGCTCGCTAACCTTACCACTGAGACAGAGGCGTTAAGTTCTGGTTTAGATTAAAAGGACTGAGCACTCGACTTAAATCGGAGAGAGACTGTGCACGAGCAGGTTTCCAGACGAGTGAAACGAGTCTGACTTTTCACCTACGAGTGCCACAAATGGGATTGAAAGTTCTAATTCTGCTTTTTATCAAAAAATAAAATATGCCAAAAATAATTTACTATGGGCAGGATTTCAATAATAGATTAAAGCCTGACTTAGAAATAGAATTAAAAACTTTTAAAATCAAGATAAAAAACTATCTGTCATGAGGGATGTAATAAACAACCATCTCTCCTGATTCTGCTTTCCTGGCTGGTCTTGGCCTTTCTGAGACTATAACTGAAAATTCTTTTTCAATATAGTCTGTGCCGTCAGAGATTACTGCTTTTACTTTTTTTGTTCCAGGAGTTACAAAGTATCTTTTCAGTTTTGGCTTTGAGTCTTCTATCTTCTCGAAAAGGCCTGTTTTCCATGTGTATGTAAGGTTGTCTTCATCAGGGTCAGAGGCTTCTATAGTGAATAATACTGACTGGCCTGTATATATCTTTTCTTTTGACTGTTCTGCTTTTTCTATAACAGGGGCTCTGTTTACGTCATTTACTATGATAGTTGCCTTGTAGCCGCTAGTGTTTGTGCCGTCATCTGCTATAAACACCACATCATAATCCTTTTGCTCTTCTTCTTTAAGCACTGCATCGTAGGAAGGCTTCCAGCTAAGGCTGTCATTTGTAAATGTTGAGTTGTCTGGCTTTTGTTCAACTGAAACCTCTATATCTTCTCCGTCAGGATCTGAGACTTCTGGAGTTATGGTTACTGTCTCTCCTTCATCTGTTTCACCAGGTTTTATATTTTTGAACTCTGGAGGCCTGTTTACGTTCTTAACTGTAAGTGTGAAACTTGTACTGTCTTCTAATTCTCCGTCAGAAGCAGAGACATTTATCACGTAGGTTCCTGCAGAATCATATCCTGTCTTCCACTCTCCGTTGTTTCCTACAGGCTCTGATATATAGAATGCAACCCTGTCATTGTCATATTCAATCACTTTTGGATTGATCCTGATAGTGTCTCCTTCTTTTATAGTAATATCCTCCAGTTCCAATAATCTAGGCGGCCTGTTTACGTTCTCAACTGTTATCTTTATTGTCTGGGATGATGATTTTTCCTTTCCTGCAGCAGTAACATCTATATAGAAGTTTTTAATGTCTCTGTATACTATGCTGTCTAGCCTTATCTTTTGCAGGATACTGTTCAACTTGTTGTCGGGTTTTTGTATAGTCTCGTAATCTGTTGAAAATGATATTATGTTTCCTGTTATCTGTGCATTTTCCGGCAGGGACTCTGCTGTGAAGGTTACCATATCTCCGTCAGGATCTGTAGCTTTAAGCTTTATATTTACATTTTCTTCTTCTTTTATATTTATCGATTCAACCTCTTCAAAAACAGGAGCACGGTCAACATCAAGAACAGTTATAAGCACTTCTGTCTCATCTACAAGTTTTCCGTCTGTTACCATGACATTAATAGGGTATACACCTGCATCATCATAGCCAGTTTCCCATATCTTGTCGTTTCCTATGGGTTCTGCTATGGAATATTTTAGCTCGTCTCCGTCAGGATCTTCTGCTTTAAGATCCAGCTTGACTGTTTCCCCTTCTTTTACTGAGATATCTCTTATATGTTCTATCGAAGGGGCTCTGTTTACATTTTCAACCTCTAAATTCCAGGATTCTGAGATTATATAATCTCCGTCAGATACTTTAACCTCGACTTCATGGCTTCCTGCTGAATCATAGTCAGCTTTATATGTATAATCCTCATCTGAAGAGACCTCTTCTTCATCCAAAAGCCAGATATAGCTTAATTTATCTTTGTCAGGATCTTCTGCAGAGACTGAAAATTCGACTTCTTCTGTCTCGTCTATGCTTATCTCTTTTTCTTCAGGATCAGAATCTTCTATAGATGGTTCTCTGTTAAGGTTTTCTACAGTAAGTTTGAAATCATAAGAAGTTGTATGCTGGCCGTCTGTGGCTGTTATAGTTACAGAATATTCTCCTGCGTCTTCGTAACCAGTCTTCCACTCCATGTCATCTCCAACCGGGTCTGATACAGAAATAGTAAGGTCTTCTATATCTTCATCTTCTATAACAGGGGAAATCTCCACTGTTTCAGTCTCTTTGATTACTACATTATCTATAGGCTCTATGATCGGAGGCCAGTTTACCTTGTTCACTATAAGAAGGACACTTTTTGTTGTTTTTGCCGAACCGTCTGAGACAGTTATGTTCAGAGGGTATTTACCATAATCTCCATATGTTGTCTGCCATTGGCCTGTAGAGTTAAGAGGAGAAGGATAATCTATAGTTAAGTTGTCTTCATCAGCATCCTGAGCATCTACCTTTATATTCACCAGCTCTGTCTCATCAACTTCTATCTCTTTTACACTTTCAGAAACAACTATGCTGCTAAGTACAAGAAAGAAAAAAAAGATTGAAATTGAAGTTTTTTTCATTTTAAAATTAAAAAAATAAAAAATTATTCCTCCTGAACAATGTCTATTATTTCAGGAGCTTTGTTTATGTCTTCTACGATTACAGTCACTTCGAGAGTTGTTGTTGATTCTTCATCTTCAGCTTTGATAGTCACTGTATATTCTCCGTGGTCTGTGTAGTCGGTTTCCCAGGTTCCATCGTTCCCTACCGGGTCTGAGATAGTTACTGTGACATCGTCTTCATTAAGGTCTGTCACTTCAGGCTCAAGCACCAGAGTGTCTCCTTCCTGTATCTCTATGAACTCTTCAACACCTTCTATTTTTGGAGCTACATTTTTTTTGTTGATAGTTACTTTTACTGTCTGTTCTGATTCAAGCTCTTCGTCAGTGGCTTTTATGATTATATCATACTCTCCATTGTCAGTATAGCCTGTCTCCCAGATGCCGTCGTTCCCTACCGGGTCTGAGATAGTTACAGTAACTTCATCGCCGTTTGGATCTGCGATAACAGGTTCAAGCACAAGTGTTTCTCCTTCATCAAGTGAAACGCTCTTGATGTTTTCTATCTCCGGAGCTACATTTACCTTCTCAACAACAAGCAATACATCTTTTGATGTTTCTGCTTTACCATCTGTAGCTGTAACTGTTACAAGATACTCCCCAGCATCTCCGTAATCTGTCTGCCATCTTCCGTCCTCATCCAATGGTGATGTGAAAGTATATGTGATATCGTCTTCGTCAAGATCTTTTGCTTTAGGCTTTAGGCTTACTTTTTCGCCTTCTTTTACATCGATAGTTATATCGGCTTTAAGGTCTTCTGCTACCTCTTCAACAACTTCTTCTGCTACCTCTTCAACAACTTCTTCTGCAGTCTCTTCAACAACTTCTTCTGTTTCTTCAACAACTTCTTCTGTCTCTTCTACTTCTTCAGATGTTTCTTTTTCAAGTTTATCTGTAGCTTCTTCGGTTTCTTGTTCCAGCTCTTCTATCAGCTCATCAAGCTCGTCTTCTGACTCATCTTCGTCTTTTTCAGTCAGCAGGGAATATGGCTTATCTTCCTCGACATTGCCTGCTATGTAATCTGAAACAGCGCAGCCTGTCATCAAGACAGCTATCATAAGAATTCCTGCAATCATTAGTTTATTTTTCATTTAAAAATCCCCCTCCGTAATGTATTTTTAATTGTTTAGTGTCAATAAATAGAACTCATATAAATAATTTACTATTTTAAAATAGCAAAAATATTGTCACAATGTCATGACGAATAAACAGGATATCTGTTTTTAGAGTGATAGAAATGATGAGCCCTCGTATTCGAACTAAGGATTAGCATCCTTAGGAACCTGTTGGACTATCCCTCACTTTGCTCGGGATAGGCCGAAACAAGAGCAGGAAAATGATGAGCCCGCCGTGATTTGAACACGGGACCTCCGCCTGTCTGAAACCGAAGAGCAAGACTATGGTGCTTTCGATCAGATATATCAGAGCGGCGCTCTATTGTCCATAAGCAAATATATGGCTTATACCAGACTAAGCAACGGGCTCAGTAATAAAAGGTGCCCTGGGGCAGACCCAGGGCTCTGGCATAAATACTTGTTTAAATGTGTTCATGCCCATATTGTACGCCCCGAGCAAGACTCGAACTTGCGACCTTGCGGTTTCAGCTTTTGGCTTAACAGCCGCACGCTCTACCTGCTAAGCTATCGGGGCATCTAGCAGAAAGGAATTATGATGATTTATAAAAGTTTCTTTTTAAGGGCTGGAAAAACAAACCTAAATGTTTTTATATTGGCATTTATTATATATAGGTATGAGGCGCGAAGCACTGGAAATAAGCCGCAGCATCAAGGAATTTATAGATTCTGCTAATAATATCATCTCTGAAGCAAGGCAGGAGCTGGCAGAAAGCAGGGAAATATCTGCATTCCTGAAAGGCAAGACAGGGCAGATGCTTGAGAAGACTATCCATGTTCTTGAGACATACGATGACTTTCTTAAAGCTGCAGGATTCAAGAAAACTATCAAGAAGATAAAAAAAGCGCTGATTAAGTGTTCTATCCTGGCTGAGAGACTAGATAAAAGCAATTTTCATAAATTTAAAGCATGGATGGAGATTGTAGAGAATCTTTCAAGAGAGATAAACTCGATATTAACTACATTGATCGGATCAAGAAGCTTATCCCATGGGTGGGTTCTTGACCAGTTAAGAAGAGAAGAAAATTTTTTGCTGATACTGCATAGGCTCGGGAGTTCCAGAAGAAAAAATAAGGGAATAGAAAGGGATGTGGATATAGCAAATAATATCGCAAGGACAGTACAGCTGCATCAAAAAAGTTTCTTAAGGACATTTCAGATATCTATGGACAGCGATATGTTCTGGATAGAGCATAAAGGCAGGGCAAGTATCTATTTTGGGCATCCGTCAACTGCAAGGCACCTGCTGAAAGTAAGAAAAGCAAAACAGGTAATGGCCCTTAGAAACAAGTCTGGAGTTGCACTTCCAGAAAACGTGTTCAAAAGGATGGATCCTGAACTACATATAAGCATAGAGCTGAAATTCGGCATAGGCGACAGCTGGAAAGCGGTCAAAACACTGATTGACACATTAAATGATTACGGGCTGCTGCAGAGGGTTACATTCCAGTCACAAAACCTTTATCTTCTGGATCTTGTGAAGAGTTATTCACGAAAACTTCCGACATTTCTTTTTTCAAAAGGAAGAAGCCTTATGCGATTTCATCTGCCTATCCACTTTTCCTGGAATGAGATGTTTAACAAACCAGCACATCTCTCATTATCCTGCCTTCCGGGTTATGTGGATGGAATGATGGAGCATAATCCTCCAAAAGACATAATAAGATACAAGGCATATGCAGATTCCTTCAAGAAACAGGGGAAATTATGCATGCCTTTTATAATCAATGCATTCATGAGAACGCAACATGGAAAAACTGCAAGAAACAGGATAATGCAGGCATATCTTGCAGGCTGCCATGGCGGCTTTGTAGAAAAGAGTTCTGTAGAGCCTTTGATAGACCTCATAAAAGACTAAACAGATTTAAATACCGATACAACAATTATAAAGAATGGGAAAATTTAACCTTTATTCGAGATTTGAAGGAAGATACATGAAGCAGCTTCAGGATTTCAGAGAGTGGATCTTTGCTCCTTTATTAAAAATCCTGCTTAGGTTTAGTATAAGGCCAGACCATATCAGCCTTCTTTCAGTATTTTTCGGAATATTGTTCCTGTTTTTTATCCAAAAAAATATCAGGCTGTCATTATTTTTTTTAGTCATATCTTTTTTTCTTGATACCCTGGACGGCACTTTAGCCAGAAAACTAGGCATATCCTCTATGGGCGGAACTATAGTTGATGCATCATCTGATACAGCAGTTATAATATTGACATCTTTCGGCTTTTTTGTAATAGGGCTTATCCAGTTAGAAGTCCTTGTAGCTTATATTCTAACCTATATGATAATTGTGGGGCTGTCTATCTGGAGAAACTCAAAAAACATCCCTTACATGTTTGTGATTAGGCCAAGACTTTTAGTCTATCTGTTTTTTGCCATCTATGTCATCTGGGGGATAAATATACTTAATGTTTCGATGGCATTGTTCTCTCTGCTCATGTTTGTAGAATCTTCTTTCACTCTTAGGTTTTTCTTCTATAATAAAAAACAGAAGTGATGTTGAGAATAAGGAAAAGTATGTTGAATACTATTATAAGATACATGAAAACAGGCATGCCTGTGAAGAAGACAAAGAAGATGAGTACTGCGTCTCCCCAGACAGGAAGGTTCTTGTTGATCCGGAGATTTTTCTTATCTATAATATAGGCAAACAACGGACTGATGATGACAGTGAAAAGTGTTGCAAGGGCAAGGCTGTAGCTGAAAAAGCTGTTATATGCAAGTATGATATAGCCTGCTCTTCTTAAGATATAATCTGAGCTTTTGTCAATGATGTTTCCGAATCCTGTTACATTGTCTGTCTTTCTTGCTATCATCCCGTCAAGCCCGTCAAAGAAGTGGTCTATGATAAGGGCGGTCCCTGCAAGTATCAGCTGGTTTTTGAAGAGGAAGTATAATGAGGCAAGCTTGAATATGAGAGAGATGAGCGTGGCTCTTATAGGAGTAAGGCCTACACTGTAGAGGGCTTCAGCCAGTTTTTTGCTGTCAAGTATTCTTGCTTTTTTTCTTAAATAAGGGATTATCATCTTAATGACCTGTATACTGAAAGAAGCTTTTTTGATGTGTTTTCTATAGAATGCGGCTTTACGTTCTTTTCTGCATTTTCTGACATTTTTCTCATCAGATCTTTGTCATCAAGAAGCTTTACTGCCTCTTTGCTGAACCTGTCTATAGATTCCGGCACTAAGATCCCGTCTTTGTTATGGACAATCGTGTCTACAGATCCAGGCGCTTTTACTGCAATTGTGGGAAGGCCTGCTGCTTTTGCCTCAAGAAAGATTATGCCCTGGGTCTCTGTCTTTGATGCAAAGACAAAAAGGTCTGCAGCAGCATAATAAGAAGGGATATCTTTATGAGGAACAGAGCCTGCAAGCATTACATTTTTCTTAAGGCTGTTCTTTTCTATGAATTCTTTTACTTTTTCTTCCTCAGGACCGCAGCCGGCTATCAGGAGTTTTGTATCCGGAAGAGACTTGATCATCTTTTTGAAGGATTTTAGAAGGAAGAATATATTTTTTTCCAGGCCTATCCTGCCTACATAAAGAAGAAGATTCTCATCTTCTTTTACATTGTACTTTTTCCTTATCTTGTTTTTTTCCAGGCCTTGGAATTTTTTAATATCTATCCCTGTAGGGATTATTTCTATCCTTGTTTTTACCTTGTTCTTTAGGAGATATTTTTTTATAGATTCAGTAGGAGCTATCACGCAGTCACATTTGCTGCAGTAATGCAGGCTTAGCTTTTTTGCTATGATAGAGGTTATGTCCTGATCAAAAGGAAGGTAATGGGCGTATTTTTCATATTGGGTGTGATATGTGAATACAAGGGGGATGTTGTATTTCTTTGCAAAATATTTTGCTGCATTTCCTATGATCCATGGATGGTGGGAATGGATTATGTCAAGATCTAGTTTTTTTATTATCCCGGGAATCCTGTTGGACAGAACAGGGAAGGTAAGGCTCTTTATAGGATTGAATTCAGAATCTATCGATATATCAATTGACTTATACCTATGTATCTTTTCTTCTTTTCTCTTCTTTTCTGCAGTGTAATAATGAGGTGCAAATATATGGACTTCCTGATCAAGAGCTTCAAGGCCTCTTTTGAATGAGTCTACGCTTACGACAACTCCGGTAAGTACAGGCCTGTAGGTGTTTGTGAACATTCCTATTTTCATATTGGGATGCTGTTTTTTCATGTTTAATAAGTTTTCTTTTTGTTTCTAATCCAAAAATATTTAAACAGGTTTTGGCTGTTGTTTTTGTATGGTGAATATTCCCAACCTGCTGACTGCCTTGAGGATTGCTTTTGCTCCTTTGGTACTTTACTTTATCCTTATCTCAAGGCAGTATCTTGCATCTGTCTTGTTTGTGGCAATTGTTCTTAGTGATGCTTTTGACGGCTATATAGCCAGAAAATATAATCAAGGTTCCAGAGTAGGCAAGATACTTGATCCCATTTCAGACAAGCTGCTTTATGTTTTTGTTCTTTTAGGGGTACTCATCAGGGAAAAGTATTTTTTATGGCTCTGGTTTTTTGGGATATTATCTTTAATGTTTATCGTAGGATATACTATCATATTAAGAAAAGGGATAAAATTTCCTACAAGGCTTGGAAGAATATGCAATCTTGCAGAGGTCATACTTCTTGCACTGATGATACTTTCTGTCAATAAAGTTATTCTTGTGCTTTTTTCTTCTTTTATACTTGTTTCAGCATTTAGCTATGCTTACACACTGATAAAGAAATAGACAAACAACGAGGATATTATTCCTATTATCGCTCCTACTAATACTTCCAGAGGCGTATGGCCGAGAGCATATTGCCTTTCAGGAATCTTAAGTTTTACAGACCTTATTATCCTGTTTATTGTTTTTCCTTCTTCTCCTGCTGTCCTTCTTACTCCCATAGCATCCCTTATGACTATAAGTGCAAGGACCAATGACAGGACAGAGAGATCTGTGATCCCTTCAGTGAGGAAGAGTATCAATACAAGTGAGACAACAACTGAAGAATGAGAGCTTGGCATGCCTCCTGTGAGGAAGATGTCTTTTAGATGGACCTTTTGCTCTTTCTTTATTATCATAAGATGCATCTTTGCAAATTGTGCAAGAGCCCAGGCTATAAATACAGAAAGAAATACCTTGTTAGCCAGGAGTTCTGCTATCATGCTATATGTTTCTTTTTTGTCTTTTAATTATTTTGCTGACTATCAGATGATGGTTACAGATTGTTTGTTTAATTTTAAGGTAGGGGTTTCGATGATTCAACTTATTTTATTTGCATTACAAAAATGATTCAATCTTAACCTATAAGCGGAAATTTTTCAAATTTCCGCAATATAGCGCGGAAGCAGAGCCGTAGAGTCTAAATAAGTTATCAAGCCAGAGCTAAACTTAAATCGTACTGGGGCTGTGCGCGAGCAGATGAAGCCTACGAGTGCCATAGATAGGATTGAAAGGAAAATCTTGATCTACCTTTTTATTCAACAAAAATCAGCATCTGCCATGGACGGGATTGGAATTTAATCTGCTTAAGAAGGATATTTAACTATGGATCATGCTGTGCTCAATCTTTGAAAATGCCTAAATATAATGGGAAAAATCTCTTTAAATATTTTATTTAAAAGGCTGGGCTTCTGTATTTCTTGATATGACTTTTGCTGGAACTCCTCCTGCAATTACATTTTTAGGTACATTTCCGACCACAACAGATCTAATACTAATTTGAGAATTATCTCCAATATTACATCCCATTATTATTGATTCCGAGCCTATCTTACAATTATTTCCAACAATTATTTTCGTTGGATTACCGTTCAGATCATATGGTCTAAATATAACCCCGTCTCCTATTAAAGTCTTATCACCTATTTCTACTAATTCGGGATGTACTGCATCGATGTATACTCTTGGAGCAGAAGTTATATGGCCTTTAATCTTAACACCCAATAATTTATGAAGTCTATTCTTTAGATTAATTGCAGGCAACCGCTCAATAAAAGGCAGTCTCCCAATCAAAGGAATATCTTTGGGAACAGGATCATAAGGTATTATTTTACAAAGGCTCATTACCCAATGTACAAATTTATGAACCAATTTTTCATAAGCTGTACCACTCATAGCTTTTTCTAGAAATTTTATGTATTGAGGATCAGCATTGTCATACACTTTTAATCTTTCTGGAATATTTCGTAAAACAACTGAATGTGATTTTACTCTAACATTTTTACCAATTTCAACAGGACCAACAAAGCAATTATCTTCAATAACAACTTCACTGTGAATTGTTAATGGTGCAAAAGCATACTTCTTAATGCTAAAATCATGTGTCCAGAGTTTGGTATTATTCCCAATAACCACATTATCTTCTATTCTTATTAATTCTGGATAAAAATAATCAAATTGGACATTTTTTCCAATCGTAACATTGTCTCCAATGTAAACTCCTATAAGCCTTAGAAGATATATTCTTGTTTGAGTTGGTAAATTTTTACTGATCTCTATCAATCCTGCCTTGTAGGCTGTTCTAAAAAATCCGCCTATATGATACCAGCTCCTTGAAGGGTGATCTGTTCCATGAAAGTATGTTAATAACCTTTTTTTACTAAACTTTTCAATATCTGCTTTTGCCAAAGCTTCTCCCCTTTCTGGCCTATGGCTTGTCGATATTTTTATATCAGGGTCAACACCATAAAATTCCAATCTTTTTTTTATTTCAGACATAGTCTTTTTTTTCTTAATCTCAGTATCATGAAAACACTCGTAAACCTCAACAATAAGATTATTTAGAAAACTGATCTCGATCTTGTTTAATTCAGAATAATTCTGTTCTTTCAACAATGATTTAATTTTTAATAAAAGAGCTTCTAATGTGTTAAAAGAATCTCTACACTCCCCTACAAGTAAATCTTTATGTTTTTGTAAACCAATAATTGTCTTAACTAATTTATTAATTCTTGTGTTTGTTTCCTTCTTGAACCAGACATCCTTCTCTTTTGGAAAAACGTTTCTTCTTAATCTGTACAATAATCGATGAAAAAAGTATTTCTGGAACATCAGTATTAAATAATTTACTTGATATATAAATCTAACTATCACTTAAGGCCCAGCCTATTTGCTTAATCAGAGATTTTGCTTTTATTCTTTTTCTTTATTGTGCTTCACACTTGATAGAACGGTATTTTCAAAAACTCTTCGGATGAAGTTTGACTGTGTTTCGTATGGTCAAAGAGTGTAACAGGAATTCCGATGTTATATTGAAAAATCCTAAACGACACATTTATATAGAGAATCGACAATTTTTCTGTGTATGGTCAGGCTTATACTTTATAATATAGAATATGAAGAGGGATTGCCCGGGCATTGGTATGATTATCTGAAATTCTGGAGGATATTATCTTCCCCTCCTGAGCTTAACCAGAAGCTTATAGATTTTCTGAAGAAGCTGAATCCGGACATAGTTGCCTTGATAGAGATTGACAAGGGCTCTTTCAGGAGCAGGTACAAGGATATCCCTCAGATAATCGAGCATAAGCTTGAGTTTACAAGCCTTGTGGACTGGGTAAAGTATCCTTTTGTCTCTTTCTTAAGGATTTTTCATCTTGTGCCCATATTGA
>WJJM01000040.1 GCA_014729675.1 Candidatus Woesearchaeota archaeon
ATAAAACCCAGAAAATAGAACTATTGTTTAAAATATTATCATACAATATCGAAAGATCAATAAGAATTGTTATTACTTTGGTGATTCACCATCTGTATTTCTACAGAGCCGATATCAACTTAAAAAATCTGTATAACACATATCTTTATAAAGGCCTGTTTATTATATATAATATGGTAAATCTACCAAATTTCAAGAAAAAGTGCCCTAGATGTGGAAAGTTCAAATTTATCAAGCACAAATTAAAGCTCTGCCTGGAATGCTGGGAAAAAGAGCATGGCAAATATTCTGGAGAAGATAGACAGATGTGGAAGAACCAATCTGAATGAAAACATAATCTGTTTTGCATTTAATTCTAGAAAAAGCAATAATATGATCATAAACTAGATTAAAAGTTATCTTATTTGATGATTAAAAAAGCATAATCAATTTAAAAGTATATTTTTTTCTTATATCATGGCAAGGGATGAATGTTTCTATCATGCAGCCTTGGTGATAAACAAAAGTATAAAGCAGGGCTCAAAGACAGAAGACCAAAAGGCAAGAGTGCTGCTTAAGAAGTACGGATCTTTTGAAGAGATCTTTAGATCATTTTCTCTTGATAAAAAAGATTTCAGCAAGATAAAAAAAGCCATAGACAAAGTGCCTTTTGATTTCTCCATAACAACAGTAAATGATCCAGATTATCCTTTAAAAGATATACAATATGCATCTCCAGCGCTATACACAAGAGGAAACAAAGATCTTCTGAAAAATAGCTCAATAGCTGTTGTAGGCACAAGAAAACTAAAATATCAGCAGGATATAGATGATGGAAATTCAGTTATGAAAAGGCTTCTTGCAAAAGACTACACAATAGTCTCGGGGCTTGCTTTTGGCTGTGATGCCCTTGCCCATAAATACGCTGTAAACAACAACGGAAAGACAATAGCTGTGTTGGGCACTCCTCTAAAAAAACCTTCTGGAAACAACAAGGATCTTGAAGAGATGATAGGAGAAAAACATCTTGTTGTATCCCAATACCCTACAGGCTCAGCAACATATCCTTCTTATTTTGCTCACAGGAATATAACAACAGTGGGGCTTTCCAAAGAAGGTATTGTTGTAATGCTTTCTCCAGACAAATCAGGAACACAACATGCTATAAGAGAGTGCATTAAACAAGAAAAACAGCTTTACATACTTGACTCCAATCTTGACAGAGGATTCAGATGGACAGATAAGCTGGAAGACAGCTACAAGGTGGTGTACAGAAGATGAGCCTTATCATATTTGACCTTGACTTCACTCTTGTAGATACAAGACATCTTCAAGTATACAGGAAAAATCCAGAAGGCAACAGATTCTTAAAACAAAACATATTCAATATACACACAGAACATTATTCAGACGCTCTTAAAAAAATAGCAGCATACAAGCACAAAAAAAATGAGGCAGTTGTTGTCTCAGATGCAAATAAAGAACAATGCCGTCTGCTTCTTGAAAAACACGGATATCCTGATATGCCTGTGTTGGGCTCAGCAGGAAAGCCGATTATAGAGCTTGAGGATATATGCAGGCAGTTCAACAAAGAAAAAGAGGATTGTCTTGTCATAGGAGACTCTCCAAAAGACATACTTATGGCTCATCATAATAGTATGGCATCTATAGGAGTAACATGGTCTGAATCAGAGAAAAGGAAAGAAAAGATCACAAATATGCTGAAAAAATCCCAGCCAAACTTCATAATAGACAATCCAGAAATGCTATGGGAAAGGATAGGCGAATTTGAAAAAGGATATTTTGAGCATGAAGAAAGAAAGCTTCCTAAAAGATACTCATTTATAGAAAGATTCGACAGCTTAGAACAGGAGATACGAACCATAAGTCTTGCAGATTATCATCCCAGAAACTGGAGTTCTGGGGAGACAAACGAGATACTTGCATTCAAAAAATCAAAAGATTATTTTGTAGATGATATAAGATTAGGAAAAAAGGATGAATATTTCTATAAAGAAAGAATCATGGGTAATATAGTCTTCAAGGATATAATATCTGGCTATATAATGAGGGTCGCTGAAAAAACATCTAAACTAAAAGGACATTCATTGATGATTGCAGCTCCAAACTCTCTCCCTGAATTCTGCTATAAAAGGGACCCTAACAACAATATGGCTGTAAACATAAACAGTAGGGTGTTCAAAAATGATGTAATAAAAAGAGACTGTGTAAGGCTGTATCCAAAACAAACTTCAAGAGACGGCTATAAGGCAACGATCCACACCCATATGGAAACTATGGGCTTTAGAGACATAGATTATTCGGGCATAGACAATATAGTGATATTTGATGATGTCCTTACAAGAAAAACGCAGATAAATTCTATAGGTATAGGCCTGAGAGAATCAGGGTTCAACAACAACCTCTACGCAATAACTCTTGGAGAGACCACTCATCTTTAAAACATAACCTTTATAAACCCTTTATAATTCCTTTAATATAATATTGGAAAGGCAGGAACAGATAGTAAATAATTACTAATTCTGTTTCAACGACAAAATGTCGTTCATTAAAACTCCTTAAAGGTTTTTTTAATTGTAAGTTTCCAAGGAGAAAGAAAAAATGAAATTTAAAGAATTGAACATAAATGAAAAGATAGTTAGAGCTCTGGAAGAGCAGGGAATAACAGAACCTACAAACATACAGGAAAAGGCTATTCCTTTAGCATTACAAAATAAAGACGTAGTCGGAATGTCAAGGACAGGATCTGGAAAGACAGCTGCTTTTTCTATACCTTTACTTGAAAAGATAGAGAAAGGCAAAGGAATACAGGCATTGGTAATCACACCAACAAGAGAGCTTGCTGTCCAGATAACCGGAGAGATTGAAAAATTCGGAAAATATCTTGGATTCAAGACCGCTATGGTATTTGGCGGTGTTGGTATCAATCCGCAGATAGATGCATTAAAGACTGCAGATATTGTCGTAGGAACACCAGGAAGGCTCCTTGATCATCTTCAGAGAAGAACGATGAATCTTCAGAACATAAGAATAGCAGTTCTGGACGAAGCAGACAAGATGGTAGAGATGGGATTTATAGAAGATATAGAAAAGATACTATCTCAAACACCTAATCAAAGACAGGTAATGCTTTTTGGAGCTACTATCTCCAACGAGATAGACATGATAAAAAGGAAATATATGGATGATCCTGCAGAGGCAAGAGCAGAATCATATGTAAAAGAGGATTTTCTTGAGCAATATTATTATGATGTAAATCAAAATGAGAAATTTTCTTTGCTTGCACACCTTTTGAATAAACATGAAGATCATGTTATAGTATTCTGTTCAACAATAGCCACTGTAGATCTTGTTGCAAGCAATCTAAGAGACAATAAATTTAAGGTTGGAAAGTTGCATGGAAAGCTAAGCCAGAGCAAGAGGCTTCAGGTCATGAAAGAGTTCAGAGATGGCAAGTTTAGAGTGCTTGTTGCGTCAGCAGTTGCAGCTCGCGGCCTGGACATAAGGGACGTCAGACATGTTATCAACTATGACCTTTCAAATGACCCGCAGGAATATGTACATCGTGTTGGTCGTACTGCAAGAGCAGGAGATGAAGGAAAAGCTGTAACATTACTTAGCCACAAAGACCATGATGCATTCTCTCAAATATTGGACAGGAATACTTTTGAAGTTAAAAAACTTGAGAAGGAGGAATTTCCAAGATTGAAATTCAATACAAGATACGGCTCAAGAAGGAATGACAGGAGAGGCTTCAGAGGCCAGAGAAGAAATTCTGGCGGGAGAAATTCCGGAAGAAACCAAAGAAGCAACAATAAAGGAAGATTCAACAGGAGATATTAAATTAAAAAATAAAAAAAAGAGATTATTTTCTCTTTTTTATCACAAATACTATTCCTACAATTGCTATAATCGATGCAAGGATTACTCCTACTGTTGAGAACTCTGGGACTGCTGGACCACCTTGTCCAAGAAAATTCCCGCTTCCTCCACAGGACTGAGTTGACAGACCTTCTGTAAAATCCCCATCAGCATTAGTATCAAATATAGTATCAAACCAGCTACATATCTCGTCATACATATTATATGCAATTTGACAGGTTTCTGCATCTGGAGGAGAGGTTTCAGGGAATTCAGAAGAACAGTCATCATAATAAGTTGTAGCAGTATAACAACCAGATGTACTGGAACATGCACACCTATATGTTGTAATTCCCCACATAGGGTCTGGCTCTTCAGTTGCTACAGCAGACTCCCATCCTTCACATAATTCATTCTAGTGAGCAAGGATACTACACACTTTAGTGTGTAAATGAATTGCTTCTTGCTTTCCTCCGTAAAGTTTTTCTACCATCTTTGATTATAAAAGGATGCGCAACGAAAATCGGCGCGCGCATCCACAATTTTCCAC
>WJJM01000041.1 GCA_014729675.1 Candidatus Woesearchaeota archaeon
GGATACAATCAATTCAGTGAAACTGAGCAGTATATCTTGCGACAGGCAGAGCATCACGCTGCTGCCTGATATCTCAGGTCGAGGTCAATGACGCTGCCCAAGCTGGATACTGTGGGCTTTAGCCCACAGAGGATGTCATTTGAAAAAAAGTTTATGTTGCTGAGTTTAATGTTTTTTGCAGTATTTGTTCTTGTGAATATCCTTAATAGATTATCAGCTTTCTTTAGCGTATTCAAAAGCTTCCCTGCAGCCCTGCATTGCCCAGTCTTTACGTTCTCCGAAAAGTATCATGTTTTCTATGAGGTCTTCAAGCCTTTTCGCTTTCTTCAGCCTGTATAATGCTGTAAGTCCGGTGATGTCTCTTATCAGCCTTTGTTCAGATATGACTCCGTAATGTTTTCTCTTCTTTAGTTTTTCAAATTCCTCAGAAATCTTCTTGATAACTTCTTTTCTTTCTACTGTATTATCCAATAAGTTGAGATTCATCTTACAAAAAGAAAATGTTTTTCTTTTCCCTGCAGTTCCTGCATAATCCTTTTTATTATGGCTTTTTCAGGGTCAGGCATCAGCTTTACTCTTTTCTTGATATCTGCAAAAGACTCAAATGGCTTGTCTTTTCTCTCTTCTATTATCTCCCACATGTGCTTTTTTCCCAGGCCTGGCAAAAGCTCGAGCTGGTGCCTTCTTGTTGTCATAGGCTGCGCATTATTGAAAAATTCCACAAACTTGTTCTCATTCTTATCTATAAGGTCTTTTATTACAAATTCAAGCTCTCCTTTTGCAGTGGAAGTGATCTTATCTATAGGCAATTTCCCGACTATATGGTGTATCTTCTCTCTTTTTCCTTCTCCGATATATACTTCTTCATAAGGCTGGAGAAATACCCCTTTCTTAGGGACAAGCTCAAGCAATGCAAAATGTTCTTTTCCAACTGCCTGGGCAATAGGGCTTTTTTGATATGACGGCCTTGTATCAGAAGGATATCCGTTTGGAAGAAAATCTAGTACAATGGCTTTCTCTTCCCTGCTGCCATGATTCCTATGGCTTTCCTCATGATGTCTTCTTTCTTCCATCTTCTAATACCGATACATATCCTTAAAAAAAACAAATAAATTATTTCTTGGGCTTGTACTCTTTTACAAGCTCAACTATCTTTTTCATGTCTGCCTGGTTTATACTAACAATATAACCCTGTAAAAGAACTCTTAATTCATCCACTGTTCCAGGCAGCGTATCTATTATCTTCACTATAAATTCATCTTTTAGACGTGATATATTCAATCCCTCAAGCTTACCTTTCAGTTCCTCTGCTTTCTTGGAGCTTAATTTAGTCATCTGTGAAAGATATTCATCTGTCTTATTAGCCCTGAAGTTCAGCTCTTCATCTTCTTTTTTGATCGAATCAAGCTCTTTTTTCAGTTCTGCCATTGGAATTGGCTTTTCTTCTATTATTTTAGGTTTCATTTTTTTAGTGTATCTCTCTTTAATATGTTAATAACATCCATATTTAGTCTCGCTATACTTGACTATTCATAACTTCTTTAGATGTACAGGATGAACTATTAAAATCTTTTCTTTTTTCTTGTCAGTTATAGCAACCTTGTAGTTTGTTCCCTGCATCCCTTCGATGATTCCAACTTTTCCGTAAAATTTAGGATAATACATGCCTTTCTGGACAGCAGGCTCTGCTTTCAAGGCAACTTTGTCTCCTTGTTCAAACTTCTGGAAATACTGGGATATGCTTATCTTTCCCTGTCTCCTGTATTCTTTGCTTAGCTTATTCCTTGTCTTTGTCCTAAATGTTCCTATTCTTTTTACCATTTTTACCCAACTCTTGAAATCAGTAAAATAGTTTGATTTAAAAAGCTTTCTCTTTATGCTTTTGATCACGCATGATAAGTCCTGTTTTGATGATAAAAACAAAAAATTTAAATAGGAATATACATAAGAGGATTATATTATATCATATTTTACAAAATAGACATAAGAGGGGAACAACATGAAAAATATTTTTTTAAGAATGAAGGAAAAGTTTACTGACAGTATGCATGGAGAAGAAGATCAGGAAGAAAAGCCTGCTGAAGAATATGTTGAGCTTGGTCCTGAAACAAAAGAAGAAGGCAAGGCAAAGATTATAGTAAGGCCTTTTGTTGTTGAAGAGTTTGATGATATCAAGCCTATCCTGGATGATTTAAGGGAAGGATATACTATAGCTCTTGTAAATATAAAGCCGTTGAAAGACAAGGACCTTATCGAGCTGAAGAGAGCGGTCAACAAGCTCAAGAAGACAACTGACGCTATCGACGGAGATATAGCAGGCTTTGGAGAGGACTATATCGTAGTTACTCCTTCATTTGCATCTGTGCACAGGAGCAAACAGACTGAAGATATATCAGAAGAATCTTCAGGAGAAGACAAACCTCCTGCAGGTATGCAAACATATTGATTTTTTATTTTTTCTGATTCTTATCTTTCAATACCATAAAGCTTTTATATGATTTTGATTTCTTAAATTTCATGGAGAAACTTGAAAAACAGAAATGCCCTATATGCGGGGAAGACACTTTAGAGATGGTAGAGGATGCAACTGAAATACCTTATTTTGGGAAAGTATTTCTCTTCTCTATGACATGCACGAGCTGTAAATATCACAAGGCAGATGTTGAGCCAGCTGAGCAGAGAGAGCCTTGTAAGTGTACATTTGATATCGAGAATGAAAAGGATCTCAATGTAAGGATCGTGAAATCAGGCCAGGCGACAGTGAAGATACCCCATATGATATCTATTGAGCCGGGTCCTGCTTCAAACGGATTCGTTACAAATGTAGAGGGCATCCTTAAAAGAGTAAAACGCGCTATAGAAACCTCTAAGGAAGAGGCAGAAGACCCTTCTGCAAAAAAGAAAGCCAAGAACATGCTCAAGAAACTCCAGAAGGTTATGTGGGGACAGGAAAAGCTTAAGCTCATAATCGAGGACCCATCCGGGAATTCTGCAATAGTTTCTGAAAAGACAAAAACACAGAAACTTAAATAGTTACTATCCAAGAATAGAAATATTTAAATAATATCTAGATTCTTTACCTATTCTAAGGGGGTAAAAAAATGTACTGCAACAGTATCTATAGAAGATTAAAAAATCTTGCCAGTTTTAAAGATAAAAGAAAGATAGGCATAGCTTATACATATTCTTTGCTTAAGAACAGAGAAGACAGAGTGATATCAAAAATCCTTTAGCTGACGAAGGCCAGAATGTTTTCAACGGCCTAAACAGGGTTGGACACAATACTCTTCATTCTAGTGAGCAAGGATACTACACACTTTAGTGTGTAAATGAATTGCTTCTTGCTTTCCTCCGTAAAGTTTTTCTACCATCTTTGATTATAAAAGGATGCGCAACGAAAATCGGCGCGCGCATCCACAATTTTCCAC
>WJJM01000042.1 GCA_014729675.1 Candidatus Woesearchaeota archaeon
ATCAAAAACAAAGCAAAAAATCAGATAAAAAAAGGGTAAAATATTTGAAAATATTAAAAATCAAGACAATAAAAACCAAAACAATAAATTTCCACATGAAATAAAGGGGTAACTCTATCACAATAAAATTTAAATACCCTTTCTTCATCTGGAAATTAAAAAGGTGTTGATATGAAACAAAAAGGATTGGGTGGATTTTTTGAAGAATTTCTGGAAAAAGAACCATTATTTACAGATAAAAAAGTTTTACAATCTAATTTTACTCCTGGAAACATCCCTCATCGTGATGAAGAAATAGAACAGATAGCACAGATTCTTGCTCCCTGCCTTAAACTGGAAAAACCTTCTAATTTATTTATATATGGAAAAACAGGAACAGGAAAAACTGTTTCTATGAGTTTTATATCAAATCAGATATCTGATATAGCCAAAAAAAAGGATATTCCTCTTGATATAATATATCTTAATTGTAAGCTTAAGAAAGTTGCAGATACAGAGTACAGGCTTATAGCACAATTACTGAGATCATTCAATATACCTATCCCTTCAACAGGTCTTCCCACACAGGAACTTTACCAGACATTATACACTATCCTTGACAAAAAAGAGAAATCTGTTATACTTGTCCTGGATGAGATAGACCAGCTTGTGGAAAAGACAGGGGATGAAATCCTTTATAATCTTACAAGGATCAATGCAGAATTAAAAAATACACAGGTTACTATTGTAGGGATATCTAACAGTATATCATTCAAAGATTATCTTGATCCCAGGATAAGATCTTCTTTATCAGAGGAGGAGATTATTTTCCCTCCCTATAATGCTCTGCAGATACAAGATATACTAAAAGAAAGGTCAGCAAAAGCATTTAAACAAGAAAGTCTCCAGGATGGAGTCATTGAAAAATGTGCTGCTTATGCAGCCCGTGAACATGGAGATGCAAGAAGAGCTCTGGAGCTTATAAGGGTTGCAGGAGAGATAGCAGAAAGAAAAAATCAGCAGCAGATAATGATAGGAGATATAGACAATGCAGAAGAAAAGATAGAGAAAGAGCGTATACTTGATATAATCAAGACACAGCCAAGACAGCACCAGGCAGCTCTAAACTCGATATTGATGATATGCTCTCAGAAAAAAGGATCCATCTTCACAGGAGAGGTTTATGAACTTTACAGGGAAATATGTGCAAAAATATCATTAAGGCCTTTAACTCAAAGAAGAGTATCAGATATCATAGGTGAATTAGATATGTTGGGAATAATTAATGCAAAAGTGATATCAAAAGGAAGATATGGCAGGACAAGAGAGATATCCCTTGCTTTGTCATCTGTTATAGAACAGAAGATAAAAAATATACTTTCAGATGAATTGTCTTTGTCTTAATCAATCTATTTATTTTTATGTAAGATGGAAAAAGAAAAGAAAAAGCAGATATTGAAATTTTTCATGCAAAAAGGAGAACTTTTAAGCCCTGAATATTTTAATAACTTGGATGATAAAGACAAAACTCCTGAACAAATATATGAAGAGTATATCTCAAAAAAACAAGAAAAAGAAACACAGATATATACAAAAAACTCTTCTGTAAATATAACTTCAACATATAAAGAAGATTATAAAAAAAGAGACATAACAGATTTTGTTGCTTATTTCAATGCACGCTATAAGTCTATCGAAAACATTCTTATGAATAGACAGGAGCTTGCCAATATAATATCTATAAGCAGGATAAAAGACAAGCCTGAAAAAGATAGTGTAGCATTTATAGGCATAGTAAAAGAAAAACAGCAGACAGCGAACAACAATACAATTCTTGAGCTTGAAGATCCTACTGGTACAGTAAAAGTTCTAATAAATAAGAATAAGCCTGATATGTTTGACAGTGCAAAAGATATTGTTTTGGATGAGACTATTGGCATAGTAGGGGTTACTGGAAACAACATAGTCTTTGCAAATAATATTCTCTGGCCAGATGTACCAATACAAAGTGAACTAAAAAAATCACCTGATGAATCCTACGCTATTTTTCTTTCAGATGTGCACATAGGGAGCAACAATTTTCTGGAAAAAAAATTCAATAACTTTATCCATTGGCTCAACAAAGAGATAGGAGATGAAAATCAAAAAAAGATAGTAAACAATATAAGTTATATCTTTATAGTAGGAGACCTTATAGATGGATTGGGAATATATCCTGGACAGGAAGATGAGCTTGTGATAAAAGAGATAAAACAGCAGTACTCAGAGGCAGCCAGGCTACTTAAGAAGCTACCTTCACATATAAATATAATAATATGCCCTGGAAATCACGATGCTCTGAGGATTGCAGAGCCCCAGCCTGAATTTTACAAAGATTTTGCTGAAGATCTATGGAACCTTCCAAATGTCAGCATAGTAAGCAACCCTTCTACTGTAAATATCCATTCTTCTGAAGGTTTTCCTGGATTTGATGTTCTCCTCTATCATGGTTATTCATTTGACCATTATGTTTCAAATGTAGAATCCATAAGAAACAATGGAGGTTATGATCGTGCAGACCTCATCATGAAATTTCTGCTTCAAAGAAGGCATCTTGCCCCCACGCATACTTCAACACTGTATATTCCTGACTCGACAAGAGACCCTTTAGTTATAGACAAGATCCCTGATTTTTTTGCTACAGGCCACATACATAAATGTTCTGTTGCAGATTACAGAAACATAACAATGATCTGCGGAAGCTGCTGGCAGGCAAAGACACCTTTCCAGGAAAAAGTAGGGCACCATCCAGAGCCTGCCCGTGTCCCCATAGTCAATCTCCAGACCCGCGAGATAAAGATAATGAAATTTTGATATGATACAAGATGGAAGAAGAAAAAGAATCACCTGAGATGAAAAAATATTTCGAGTATATAACTCAAACTATAGATAAAGCTTACACTATAGCAGGAGAAGCAAGAAAAAAAGGATTTGATCCTGAAAAAAAAGTAGATATCCCTCGTGCAAGAAATATTGCTGAGCGTGTAACAGGTCTGATATCAGTAGCATACCCTCCTATTGCAAAGACAAACGTTTCAAAGAGGATCCAGGAACTTGAAAAAAAATATGGAAACCAGGACTGGAGGATAGCCTTACAGATAGCAGAAGAGGTAGCAAAAGAAAAACACTGTAAGTTTCCTGATAAGATAAAGGCCATGGAAGTTGGGATAAGGCTGGGAATAGCTTATGTTACAAATGGAGTGGTAGCTTCCCCTCTTGAAGGATTCTCCCATCTTCTTCTCGAAAAGACAAAAGAGGGGAAAGAATATTTCAAGATATATTATTCTGGTCCTATAAGGTCAGCAGGAGGGACAGGCGCTTCAGTATCTGTACTTATAGCAGACTACGTGAGAAAAAAGATGGGCTATGCTCCTTATGACCCTTCCGAAGAAGAGGTAAAAAGATATATAACTGAGCTTTATGACTATCACGAACGTATAACTAATCTGCAGTATCTTCCTTCCGAAGAAGAGATAGAGTTTCTTGCAAAGAACATCCCTGTTCAGATAGCAGGAGATCCTTCAGAAAAGATAGAAGTTTCTAATTATAAGGATCTTGAAAGGGTAGAAACCAACAGAATAAGAAATGGTATCTGTCTTGTTATAGGAGAAGGCATAGCCCAGAAAGCTCCTAAACTATGGAAGCAGCTTTCTAAATGGGGAAATGATTTTGACATGGATCAGTGGAACTTTCTTCAAGATTTCATCAATGTACAGAAGAGGATAAAAGCAAAAAAAGAGACAAAAAAAGAGGAATCAGAAGAAGAAGAGAAAATATCTCCTGATTATACTTTTATCAAGGATCTTGTTGCAGGCAGGCCTGTTTTGACCCATCCTTTGGCAGCAGGAGGATTTCGTCTTCGGTTTGGAAGAGCAAGGACCTCAGGGTACTCCTCCAATGCGATACATCCGGTTACGATGAAAGTTTTGAATAGCTTTATAGCTATAGGTACACAGCTAAAGGTAGAGAGGCCTGGCAAAGGCTGCACAGTTTCGTCATGCGACAATATAGAAGGGCCTATAGTAAAGCTGAAAGACCAGTCTGTTAAACAACTGGATACAGAAAAAGAGTTTGAATCCCATAAGGAAAATATAGAAGAGATACTTTTCCTGGGAGATATGCTGATAAACTACGGAGATTTTCTTAACAGGGCCCATGTACTTGTTCCTCCTGGCTATTGCGAAGAATGGTGGGTACAGGAGATGGAAAAAGCTATTGTAGATTCATTTGGAAGCCTTGACATAGATAAGCTTTCTGAGATGACAGGAATATCTTCTTCAGACCTTGACAAACTTCTTAAAGAGCCTTTAAAGACAAGAATCTCAGCAAAAGGAGCAATCATGATATCTCAAAGCTTAAAGATTCCTCTCCACCCATATTACACATACCATTGGAACCTTTTATCTTTAGAAGATCTCAAATCTTTGATTCAATGGTTTGATCATATTAACATTAAGAAAGAGAATGATGAGATAAGCAAGATCATACTACCTTATAAAGAAGAGCAAAAAAGGCATCTGGAATTAGCAGGCCTCCCTCATATTGCAGTAAATAAGGAGTTTGTTGTCATAGAAAAAGATGCTGCATCTGCTTTTGCTGCTGTTTTTAACATATCAGAGGAAAAAGACATAAAATCCTTAAAAAAATCATTTGAAGATACTGAAAAAGATTCTGTTTTGGATTTTATAAATAGTATCTCTGAGATAATGATCAGAGATAAGTCAGGCATTTTCATAGGGGCGAGGATGGGCCGACCAGAAAAAGCAAAACTAAGAAAACTTACAGGTTCTCCCCAGGTGCTTTTCCCTGTAGGAAAAGAAGGAGGAAGATTAAGATGTTTCCAGGCAGCTCTTGAGAAAGGCACTATCATCTCTGACTTCCCCTTGTACCATTGTTCTCACTGCAATAAAAGCCAGATATTTGCTGTCTGTACAGAATGCGGAAAAAAGACAGACAAAAAATATGCCTGTGAAATTTGCGGACTGATAGACAAACCAGAATGCTCAAAACATGGCCCTGCTTCCTCATTCAAGACACAGGAGATAGACATAAAAGATCTTTTCAGGAATTCCCTGAAAAAACTGGACATGAGAACATACCCTGATCTCATAAAAGGTGTAAGAGGCACATCAAACAAAGACCACATCCCCGAACACATAACAAAAGGAATCATCCGTTCAAAACATGACCTTTATGTAAACAAGGATGGAACAATAAGATATGACATGACTCAGATGCCTATAACCCATTTCAAACCAAAAGAGATAAGCACATCTATAGAAAAACTGAAAGAGCTGGGCTATATCTTGGATATAAAAGGAAAGCCCCTTGAATCTTCAGATCAGATATTAGAGATAAAGCCCCAGGACATAATTCTGCCTGCATGCGAAGAATCCCCTGAATTAGGTGCAGACAAGATAATGTTCAAAACAGCTGCAATGTGTGATGAGATGCTTGAAAAGCTTTACAGCCTAAAGCCGTATTACAATGCATCCTCTTCTGATGATGTCGTTGGCCATATAGCTTTGGCTCTTGCCCCTCACACATCAGCAGCGATAGCCACGAGAATTATAGGTTTTTCTTCAACACAGGGATTTTTAGCCCATCCAGTGATACACGCAGCCACAAGAAGAGATTGCGACGGAGACGAGGCTTCGATAAGTCTGTTGATGGACGCTTTGCTGAACTTCTCAAGACAATATCTTCCAGCCCATAAAGGCGCTACCCAGGATGCACCTCTTGTGATGACATCTTTGCTTACTCCTTCGGAAGTGGATGATATGATATTTGACATGGATATAGTCCCTAAATATGGTCTTGAATTCTATAAGGCCTGCCTTGAATATAAATATCCATGGGATATAGATATAGAAAAGTTCGGAGACAACCTTGGCAAGGCAAAGCAGTATGAAGGCATGCTCTTCACACATGATACTGAAAACTTCAACAAAGGTGTGCAATGCTCAGCCTATAAGGTCCTTCCCACAATGGAAGAGAAGATGAAAGGCCAGATGGAGATAGCAGAAAAAGCAAGAGCAGTGGACACTTCAGACGTAGCCAGGCTGGTAATAGAGAAGCACTTTATCAGAGATACAAAAGGAAACTTAAGAAAATTCTCCATGCAGCAGTTCAGATGCGTGAAATGCAATGAAAAGTTCAGAAGGCCTCCTTTGATGGGCAAGTGCTCTGAATGTGGGGGAAGGATAATTTTTACTATCTCAGAAGGCTCTGTGATAAAATATCTAGAACCCTCCATAAGCCTCGCAAACAAGTACAATGTTCCCGATTATCTAAAGCAGTCTCTTGAGCTTGTAAAGAGAAGGATAGAAGGAGTATTTGGAAAAGAAAAAGAAAAACAGACCGGATTAGGTGCATGGTTTGGATGATCTATTCTTCCCTAACAATCACAGCTTCAGCATGAGGTATTCCCTCTATTCTTAGAACTTTATCTTCATCAATTATCCCTGCCCTTATCCCTAGATTAACACTGTTTTCTCCAGCCATATTAACAATATAAGCTTCCTTGATCATCTCTATAATCTCTTCTTCGCTCTTTTTATCACCATCATAGAAATTTGAGCTAAGATCAAGCTGAAGTCCGTCCTCTTTGAAACATTTCCCTTTTACATAATCATCGCAGACAGCAAGGACAACTTTTCCTTCCCTGTCTATATGTTTCTTTATGATCATTTTATTATTTCCCTTATGGGGTGGCTTGCTCCGCATGCAAGGCATTTGAGATATGTCACGTTTCCTTTTTTGACTATCTTTGTATCTGGCTTGTCGCACTCAGTACATGTTACAAATTCCTTTGCATATTTTTGTATCTTCTCATTTACCAGTTCAGAATTTATTCTTCTCTTGATTATCAAAGTATTGTTTTTCAGGTCTCCCGGAGCTGCCAGTTCTTTAAGCACAAACTTGAGGAGATGGCTCTTGTCTCTTCCAAGAACATTTGCTATCTGGCCGAAATTATTTATGACTGTCTTGTTCCCTTCTATGTGCCCTTTTACAGCAGGAACCTTGAACCTTTCTGATTTTTTTAAATCTTCAGGGAGCTCTTTTCTTGCCTTTTCTAAAAGTTTTTTATAATCCATAGGCAAAAAGAACCCCTAACTCTTTAAAAAACTATTGATATTTTAAAATATTGTGTTATCCCAAAAATATTTCCCTACGATGACTTTAATCAAGTCATGAAATTGACAAAATCAAAGATTTTGGAGATTTTGCGTAGGAAAAACGATGAATGGACAACATATCAGATCAAGAAAAAAGCAGGTGTTTCTATCCGCAGAGTCAATCAGA
>WJJM01000043.1 GCA_014729675.1 Candidatus Woesearchaeota archaeon
ATAAATTACTTTGCTAAATTTATTAAATTTTCCATGAAGAAGGATAAAAATCATTTTTTTCTATTAGTGATTCATATATTTTTTCTATCTCCCTCACATTTTTTTTAGCATTGAATTTATCCTCAACTATCATTCTTCCTTTTTCACCCATCTTAACTCTTAGTCCCTTGTTATTAATAAGTAGTTTAGTATATTTGATCATGGAATCTAGATCATCTTTCTCCACTAAAAATCCGTTTTCTCCATGATTTATGATTTCAGGAATACCTCCAACAGAAGTAGAAATTATTGGTTTTTTAGCAGCACCAGCCTCTATATTAATAAGACCAAAAGGTTCTTCCCATTGTGAAGGCATAATGATAATATCAGATATTTTATATATATTCTCTACATCAGACCTCCAGCCAATATATTTTATTTTTTGATTTCCCGATATTTGATTCATTAGTTGTTGTAATGTATAATGTCCTTCTTGATTTATCTTATCAGCACATTTGCCTACAATAACAAATCTAACATTTTTATCATTTATAGATTTAGCTAAATTAAGAAACATATCTATTCCCTTAATTTCCTTGATTGATCCTAAAAATAATATGATGATCTCTTCTTCTCCAATATTCAACTCAGATCTTATATTTACTGAATTATCGAATCTGTTAATATCTGTAAAATTATAAACAACCTTTCTTGGAACTAATAAAGGGACAGATTTATTAGCAGTAAATTTAGAATTTGCGATCATCAAACTGGAATATTTAAGGAAAGGAGAATTTTCAATCACTATTCTCATATGGTTAACAATGGGAATATTGAACATTATTGCTGCCAATACTGAAAAAGGTCTCCAACCACCACAATTAAAATGCACCAAATGTATATTTTCTTTTTTATAAAAATGAGCATATCTAAATAGATCTTTAGTATATTCCTGAAGAGAACTTTTTTCTTTTATGCTTCCGAAAATTTTATAGGTTATATTTAACTTATCTAATAAATTAGAAACGGCTCCTTTTTCTCTAATAAGGACTATTGGATTAAATTTTTTTTTATCTAACTCTTTTAAAATAGTAAGGCTGGAAGCTATACCTCCACCCATATTAGGAGAATCAGAAAGATAATAAAGAATATTTTTTTTCATGATTCTCCATATACCAAAACCATTTAAATAATTTTCTTTTTTAGTAATGTTTTTAAAATGGCCAATCTTCTAAATTTCATGTTAAAAATCATAAAAAGATATAACAACTTATTTGATATAGACAAAGCAAGAGGCTGGAAAAAGTTAGTCTCAGGTTTTATGCTCACTCTTCCCCACATAATAACATGCATCCTACTTATTTTCTTTTTCCCAGAAAAATGGTTAGGCATATTGATAGTTGGATTGCTCTTGCCTGATATTTCTTATTTCTTCTATATGTTTGTATATCCAGGAGCATTACTGAAAAAAGATCATCTTTACACAAGACTTGGAAAGTATCGTAAAAAAGTGGCTCATATACTAACTTTTGTAGTTGTCATATTATTGATTTTAGCTAAAGAATATGTTGTTGCTATATCGGGAGCAATACACCTTTTATTAGATATGATTGGATTCTAAAAAAGAATAAAGATTCTTATAAATTTTATCATAACTGAATCTTTTTGCCCAGTCTAACGCATCTTTCCCCATATTTTTTCTAAGATCATCATCTTCAAGCAAGAGAGAGATCTTATTGTAGATCTCTTCTTCATCTCTTCCATCAACCAAGAACCCATTATATCCATTCTTTATTGCAGATGTAACTCCCCCTTTATCCCCTCCGATAACAGGCTTGCCGCAGGCATTTGCTTCCAAGAAAACTATCCCAAATCCTTCTGTATCTCCGTTTATATCTATATTCGGCATGACAAATATATCGCAAAGGTTATAATAGTCATTCAGTTCATCTTGTGATACTTTTCCCAAGAATTCAACATGATTTTCAAGTTTTAATTCAGAGACTATATCTTTAAGATTTTCTTTTTCATCTCCCTCCCCCAATATGAGATATTTAACATCATACTTTTTCAAAAGTTTAGGCATCAACCTAATGACTGATTCATGATTTTTTCTTTTTTCCAACCTTGAAATCGTCATCAAAACTTTTTTATCTTCAAGCTCATATTTCTTAACCATATCTTTATTTTTTTCTTTTGGATAAAATGTTTTTATGTCGACTGCATTATATATTGTCTTTGTATTTTTATTGTACTTTTCAATGATCTTTTTAGTATAATCACTGACAGCTATAAGCCCTTTTGCCCTTCTTAATGTTATCTGCTTCATTATCTTGACAGCTTTTCCAAGGTCAGAACCCATCTCCTCTCCATGACAATATACATAATACGGAAAAGAGCTAAAAGAAAGAGGAAATGCATTCAGAAACTGTTCAAAGACAACAACATCAATCTCTTCTTTTTTTATTATCTCTTTTATCTTTTTGTAGGATCTGTAATAGGTCTTAAGATCATCTATCAATGAATTTTTACTTTCATCAAAAACAAGTTTTTTAGTTCGATAGATCTTAAACTTTTGTTTCTTGTCAAATTCCTTATCTTCTTTCAACCTATTTTCAGTCAGGACAAAAATATTCTCAGGATTAAACTGCTTGCATATATTGTAGAACAATGTTGGCGTTCCTCCTACCCATGGAGGGAATCTTGTGGATACTATCAAAACTTTCTTATTGTCAATAGCTTTTGCTTTTTTTAAGAAATTATATACTTTCTCAGGATTCTTCAATACAAAATTCTTTTTTATAGATATCCTTAATCCAAAACTTTCATTCCAGTAATAGGCTGTTTCTACAGGTATTGAATTATCAAGAGATCTTAATTTCTCTATTAGGGTATTATCTTTTTGAACTCCATTTTTTGAATTCATCTCATTGTTATAATTGCCTACAAACCCTAAAAGATGAAAAACAAAAACATCATTCCCTCCAAATTGATGATTTATCATGCTCTTGTCTAATTTTACAGAAAATAATCTATTAAATGAGAGATTTCTTGTCAGGCTATTTTTTTTAGGATCTATTATAACCGTTTCAAAATCCTTAAATTTATGGACTTTTGGAGAAAACTGGCTAAACCAAAGCCTTTCTGAACAAATAAATTTATCACCCCATAATTTTTTAACATCACATCCTTCCTTTTGAGAGTAAAATACCAATAAAATATGAATTATAAGATCAGTCAATCCCAATGCCGCAAAACTGATCATCCAGGGATGTATTGTAAAGATATACATAATAGGTAAAATAAATATCAATAAAAATAAAAGTTCAATATAAACAAAAAAATAGGTATATCTCGATCTTTTAATATGCAATAAGGTATTTCCAAAAGACACAAGAAAATAAAGCATAAATGTCAAAAATACAGATTCAACGCCTTTATATCCTGCTAATAAAGAGATTAAAAATATTAAAAACAACAAAACAAAAGGATTCATGATTGATTTATAGCCTAATCTGTCCATAAAAATAGTTAATCTGTAGGTTTTAAAAACTTAATTGAAAAATCAAAAAAACTTTTTTTAGATAAAAAATTCAGTATCTTCATTTTTCCAATAATCTTTTAAATAAAACTTTGATTTTTTCTTATATGAGCAGTATTTTAGGCATTTGTAACTTTGATAGAAATATAGACAAAGTTAATTTTAGTTCTATGTGTAAAGCCCTATCTTATTCAGAAGGAAAAGACAGCAAAAAACATATTGATAAAGGTATTGCACTATTCTCAAGAGTAAATTCTATTGAAGGTCTTGATCTTTCCCAGCCAGTATATAACAAAGACGAAAGCATCGTGGTTATAGGGGATGCAAGATGCTTTAATAAAAAAAAGCTCGGCTTTGAAGATTCTTCAGAACTTGAAGTATTTTTAAAGATGTATGAAAAATATGGGCCTTCTTTTATCAGTATGATCGATGGAATATTTGCAATTGCTGTATGGGATCTTAATAAAAAAAAGCTTTTTTTGTATAAAGATAAAATTGCTGTAAAGCCTTTATTTTATTATAATGATAATAATCTTCTTGTCTTTAGTTCAGAGCAAAAAGCCATCTTGAGATATCATAGTTATAAATTAGATTATGACAGAGAAGCTGTAAGAAATTTTCTTACTTTTAGATATAATTATTCAGATGATACCTTGTTTAAAGGGATAAAGAAAATTCCAGCTGGAAGTTTTCTGGAATTTTCTAAAGAAGGATTAAAGATAAGAAGATATTATTCCACTTTGATAAAAGAAGACAATTCTAAATCAGAAAGATATCTGACAAGAAGATTAAAAGAACTCCTTCTTGATTCAGTTGAAAAAAGGCTTGTTTCAGATAAGCCTGTTGCAGCATTTCTTTCAGGAGGTGTTGATTCTGGAGGCACAGTAGGATTATTGAAACAGTTCACAGATAATATCCATACTTATTCTGTCGGCTTTGCAGGGTATGGTTTTGATGAGCTTAAAAGAGCTAAATCTACTGCAGATTTCTATTCAACAGAGCATACAGAGATAAACTTAAAACCTGATATTATGAAAAAATTTGGAAAGATAATCTATGCATTAGATGAACCTATGGCTGACCTAGCTTCTATTCCCAATTATGTTATGAGTGAATATGCTCAGAAAAAAGGATTTAATATAGTGTTTTCAGGAGAGACAAATGATGAAGTTTGGGGAGGATATGAGGAATATGTTGAAGTTCCCAACAGGATGAAAATTTCAAAACTGTTCTTTCCAGGATTAATCGGAAAGAAGATAATTCCATCATTTATATCATTGTTGCCCAATTCTAAGATAAAAACTTTGATAGACCACTGCGACAGATATTATGATCCAATAAGATGCTACAACAGGCAAATTAATTTCTATGATGAAGAAAAGCTTTACACTTCTCAATTTAAAAATTATGTTGATATGAGCAAAAAGCCTAAAACAGAAATAACTAAAAGATATCTTAAAGGCTCTGGAAGCCTTAACAACAGATTATTGTTAAAAAGCATCCATTATCTTGCCATTCATGGTTATATGGTAAAAGCTGACCGTATGACTAGAAAGTTTGGACTTGATCTAAATATGCCTTTGATAGATTCTTCGCTTGTAGATTTTTCTTTTACAGTACCTTTCAGATATAAAGTCAAGAATGGAACTGAAAAATATCTTTACAGGCAGGCATTAAAGAGCATCCTACCCCCTGTTCTATTGAAAAGGCAGAAAAGAGGATTCAATGTTCCCACTCGTGCTTGGATTCCAGAACTGAAAGATCATGTTCTTCATTTTCTTGACGATAAAACATTAGAAAAAAGAGGCATATTTGAAAAAAGATATATCCATCAGCTTATGCAGAAGATAAACAATCCAAATGTTGTCGAAAATCAGGATCTTTGGAATTTGCTTGTCCTGGAATTATGGTTTAGGATATATTTTGATGGCATGGATTTTAAGAAGAGATTATTCTGATTCAATCAACATCTTTTTTAAAAAAGTGCCTTCAGAAAGATTAAGTATCTCATCATAGTTATCAATCATAGAGCTTATAGGTTTTTCTTTGCTCAGTTTTATTGAAGAGGGAGTTAAGTTCCTTGCGTCTTCTCTGTTAAATCCCAGTGATTCAAGAACTACTCCAAGATTCTTATCTTTGTCTTTCACTAAATCTTCATAAGATATAAGAAGTGTATTTTCTCTTTCAACTATCTTTTTCCAGTGGTTATCTCCTTTTAGATTGGTCTCAACTGTTTTTTTCAACTCTTCAAAATCTACATTAATAGGATTGTTCTTGGGAATTTTCTCTTTTTTTTCTTTGACAACATTCCATACCCCTGTCTTTTTAGCCTTTATTTCAGAAAGTGCTCTTCTGATTTTATCTTTTCTTATTATGAGTATTACCTTAAAATTTCTTTTTAATAAAAAAGATTCTATGCCCTTAGAAATCTGCTCATACAAAGCCTTAAATCCTATCACTTTTTCTTTTCTTTTTTTGCTTAGAAACAAGACTATCTTTATCCTCTTAAAAAATGTCTTTTTTGCAATATATCCTATCAGATTCCTAAATCTCCATAAGATGGGATTTGAAACAATTGTTCCTCCGTCATTAGATATAATCTCATCTTCACAATTGATATCAGGATGTTGATTCAACATCCCTCTAAGCATAGTTGTGCCTGTTCTTGCATCTCCAATTATAACAAATTTTTTCTTAAAACCCATAATATTTTGCCTCGTGATACTTAGCTTAAATATCTTTCTATCTTTTCTGTATTCTCAAAAAATAATCTTTTTATCCCAAAATGTGTTGATCTTGAATTCTCAAGATGAAGATTAAAAGAGTATAGGTCAGGATCTAAAGGCTCTCCTTTTTCAAGACCTTTTATAAGATAGCTTTGACATATCTGTTCTGCAAGTCTTGTTGCATAAAGACAATCTTTGTTCTCTTTTATCCATCTTTCTATAAGTTTTAAATCATAAAATCCTTTTTTATAAGCGCATATAAGCCCTGTATTAAGATAATTGGAATCATGCCTTAGCTTATGCTCTACCTTCCTCTTGTCATTGTAGAAAACATTATATTTTTCCACTGAATATAATGTTCTTCTATCTTCTTTGTTTTCTATCCATTCGATTATCTCATCTGGATGCTTGAAAAAAAGCACATCAGCATCCAGGATCATGATCTTCTCAGCTTTGCTTAACAGATAAAAATCAAACAATATCAAAGACATGATAAACATATTGCTTTTTACATTAAAATGATCTCCTCCTTTAACCTCTTTAAAACGGAATTCACTACAGTTTGGAAGATCTTTTAGTTTTTCTCTCATCTGCCTATCTGCATCCTCTTTTTTTATTATCTTAACTCCTTCTATATGTTTTCTGAGTATACTGCATTCATTTTCCTTCAAAGTTCCGTCATCATGCAGCACGATAGTATATTTTTTGTCTGTGAAATGCAAAAAACTTTTTACAGACCATAAGCAAAGATCTATATGCCTTGCACCTATAAGCATATGAAGCTCAAATTCTTCAGTATCTTCTCCTGATTCATAAGGCCTTGTTTTCATGACAGTTTCTAAAGATATCTTCTGCATCATATCATTGTTCTTATAATGCAGTTTATTGTATAATACAAAAGGAACATATCTTTCCAAAATAAGCCTGGATTTTAGAAATAGATTATTAAACATATTAGCACCTATATCAGATCCCTTATTACGCTTAAAGCCTTTTCAAGATTATCTTTAGAATATGTTACCATGGGCATTATTCTTATAAATGAGCCTGTTTGGCTTAAGAAAACTCCATTCTCATAAGCTTTTCTGGCAATCTCTTCTGCTTTTTGTTTTTCTTCAAAAGTTAATGTCCATAACGCTCCTTTTCCTCTAAGTATAAAGTTATCCTGAGCTTGAAAATATCTTTTTATAGTATCTGCTATCATCCCTGTTTTCATAGTCATATCCATTTTTTTCATAATGCTCAATGTTCCATAAACAGCTGAGGCAGCAAGCGGATTTCCTGCATAAGTACTTCCTGGAAGCATAACTGGCTCAACTTCATGATCCTTCTTCATGACCAACCCTGAAACAGTAAAGCCGTTTCCCATTATCTTTCCCAAAATAACCATATCAGGAATAAAATCAAGATTGTTGAAATAAAATCTTTTTCCAGTCCTGTAGAAAGATGTTAAGACTTCATCAAAGACGACTAAAGTCCCATGCTTATTGCATATTTCATAAAGGGCATTATAGAAATCATCTGAAGCAGAGATTCCGCAGTTTGTCCCCTGCATAGGCTCTACAAAAACAGCTGCAGTATTTCCTTCTTTAACTATTGACTCGATCTTTTTTAGTGTATCTTCCTCTTCATTCTTCTGAGGCAGAGGAAATTTATGAAATCCATCTAGATGATATCCAAAAGGATTATCCCATGCAAGATAAGACATAGCCATAGATTTCCCGTGCATGCTTTTTTCAAAGCTGATTACATCTTTTCTTTTAGTTATGACTCTTGCTGCCCTTAATGCAAACTCTGCAGCTTCCATGCCTGTATTGTATAGTCCTGCAAGATGATACTCTTTAGGAAGAAAACTTTCTACAATATTTCTTGCATTTTCACATATATCTGTTTCTATCTTTCCAGCATGCCATATCTTGTCTATCTGTTCATGGACATATCTTGCAATCTCAGGATTAGAATGTCCAAGGAAAACAGTCCCATGCCCTCCGCTGCAAACATCAATATGTTCAGTTCCGTCTTTATTATAGATTATATCGTTCTTTGCTCTGACTGCCTGTTTAAGTTGCATATGTTTTTCCTCTAATCATAAACTTTTATCTTTTATTTATATAATTTTCTATAAAAAGTTTATAGCCTTCAAAAAAGCAAATTATTTAAATAAATCATTGTAAAAAGAAAATATATGTTGTTGATTAACATTATAATAGTTTCATGGAACAGAGCTGAGCTGCTAAAGGAAACTTTAGAGTCCATAAGAAAACAGTTAGATTATGGCGTAATTGCAACTAAAAAAATTCAAAGATCCTCATAGTAGATAATGGAAGTGATGAAGAGACTGTTGAGAATATATTGCCTTAAAAGTATCTTCTGCCTTGTCTGCAAATAAAGAAGTATTTAATGCAATACTCATTCCAGCTATAGCTAAGCCTTTCCCAATTCTGCTATTTCTAACTATATCAGATAGTCTGGATAACATAGATATATTAAGTATTACCTATTTATAAAGCTTTCTATTTGCACCACTTAACAATGACAAATTAATATTGTTGGTAATACAAACATATAAGATTAAACAGTAGTTATTTATTTATAGTACCAACATGGATGAGACAACTGAAAATATAAGAAAGATATTGGAAGGGTTGCAGAAATATATATGAAAGTAATATCTGAATTCAGCTCATTTGAAAAATACCTAAATCATTATTATGATAAGCTAAAAGGTGAGGCACTTGCTTAAAGAAGATAAAAACAGATATTCAACAATAAAGAATTAAGCAAATTCCCCTATTTGGAAAATACCTTCTCAAAATCTTTCAGATCAAACAAAGAAACATCTTTTATCTTTTTCTTAAAAGATTTTGCAAATATGGCATATCTTTCCTTTCTTTCATTATTGTTCCATTGGACATGTGAGGATTTCTCCTTTAATTCTTTTAAGATCTTAACAGCATCAACATTATCCTGCCATTTGCATTCTGCAAACAACATCTCCTTTTTTTGTTCATCTAAAGCAACAATATCTATCTCTTTGTCTTTGTGCCACCATGAGCCAACCTTAGAAAACTTCTTCTGTCTTATTATAAATTCTCTTGAAACATCTTCAAATATCTTGCCCAAATATTGGTTATATCTGCTTTTTATATCAGCTATATCAAGAATACCCTCTTCTATAGAACTTAGATTAGGATAGATAAACTTAAACCAAAATTGCAGAAAATTATCTGCAAGATAATATCTGCCTTTTCTTGACTTGATATTCTCAGTTATAGGGACTGTTCTTTTTACCATCCTTACCTCGATCAGATTTCTTAGATAAGGGCTGATGTCTGTACGTTTCAGTTTTATAAAATCATTTATCTCATTTAATTTTGTCTTTCCATTTGCAATAGCCTCTAGGATCAGCTTATATGTGCCTGAATCTTCAAATTCATATCTCATCAAAAATTCTATCTCATCTTTAAGAAATGTGCTGTGCTTCTGGAGTTCGCTTCCAAGCCATTTCCAAAAATCACCTTCTATCTTTATCAGGTAATGAGGTATTCCATCTGCAAAACCATATATATTTAGCAATTTTTCTGTATCCAGATCCTTAAAAAATTCTTTCATATCAAAGAATGAAACCGGTTTTAGCTCGATTGAGCCTGTTCTCCTTCCATAAAGAGGACTTTTATAGTCAAGCAGTTTTGAGGTAATTATAGATATTGAAGACCCCAAAAGGAACAGCTTTTGATTTGAATCCTTTAATATAGAATCTGTTATCGATTGAAAGATATGAAGTATATTGCTGTCTTCCTTTATCATATTCTGGAATTCGTCTATGATAACCACATCTGATTTTTTCCTTAAAAAATCAAACAGAACTTCCCAGTCTTTTTTGAGTTTTGCAGCTTCAGGATAATGGTTTATGCAAACATCATAGAATCGGTCTAAGTTCTTTTCACCTACAGCAAGATAATATATCCTATTGGTCTTCTCAGTGGCATTAAGGATAAGTTCTGTCTTGCCTACCCTTCTTCTGCCATATATAACTATAAACTCAAAACCTTCTTTGCTGAGTATATCATCCAATTCTTTAAGTTCCCTTTTTCTGTCTTTAAATTGTATAATCATAGTTATACTAATTTCAATTATACTATTTAAATCTTTCTATAAATTTGTATAATAGAGATTATACAAATCAAGAAGACCATGAAAAATACTGTTTCGAAAATAAAGTGGCATTTTACTAATATTTAGAACCATCAATCATTCTCTATACACCAATTCATCTATTGCTCCTTTAAGCAGGTTAACTTTATATTCTTTATTGTTTCCAAAATTATCGCAAGCTATGAGTTTCTTTCCATCATATAACATCTGTCCTTCAACATTATTCCCATCTAGATCTCCTTTAAAATAAAAAGAGCAGATTCCTTTTGGCTTAAACATCCCATTAAATTTGCCATTTTCAACCTTTCCACTTGCAGTAAAAGTCTTCTTAAAATATTCAAGATCTTCTTCATCTTCAAAATCAACCATCAATGAAGGAATATCATTAGCTAAAGTTATATCCTTAACTTTTAACATCAAAGGCTCATATAATGAAGTTTCTTCTGTCCCTTTAACTGATTCAAGAGCTTTTCTCTTTATCCCCTCAATTTCAGAAGAATATCTCTTATCCTTGCTTTTTTCAGCTAATTCTTCAGCTTTAGCCAGTTCAGCTTTAGCAATATCATAATTATCTATTATCTTCTCCAGTTTATCAAACTCAAAATCAAATTTCAAAGAATTTGCATCTACTTCAAGATCTTCTATCTTTCCCTTCAAAGAATTAACTTTTTCTTTCAATGAAAATATCCCTGCTTTTCTTGGATCTTTGCTTAAAGATGAATACTCTTCCTTTAACTTGTCATACAAATCTTTAACTCCTTTAAACTCAAACTCATTCTTAAATATATCAGCCTTCTCCAAATATCCTTCAAAATCTGATCTCTTCTCTTCAGGAACCTTTCCAACAGCCTCAATCAATTTTGAATGCACTCCAGAATCATATCCTTTCTGCAGTTTCTCAAACATAGTTTCAATATTACTATAATCTTGTTTAACTATTGGAACTGGCTCTACTGGCTTTTTGTCATCATTCCCGCCAAATATAAGATATCCAACTAATCCTAATGCAGCTACCCCTCCTGCAATATAAGGCATCTTGCTTTTATTAGCATTATTAAACCTGTCTGAGATCTTTTTCTCTGGAGCTTCTTTTGAAGTGCTTATCTTCTGCCTTGATATGATCTTTAATCTTCCTCCTTTTGAAGATTTTCCGGAAAATGTTTTCCTCATCAAAGTATCCTTGTTTTCGATAGTCAGATAGTCTTCAAGCACCCCTACAACTTCATCCATGCTCTGTGGCCTCTGACTTGGATGTTTAGCCATCATATTGATCATAAATCTTTTAAGATCTTCAGGGATATTCTGCTTTGGATCTTCAGGGAAAACAACTTTTTTCTTAAGTATATTCTCCATGATCTCATGTGCAGATTTTCCATTAAAAGGAGGATATCCGACTATAAGGTCATAAAGTGATGCCCCTAATGAATATATATCTGAAAGTTCAGTACAATTAGCTGCTCCTCTAACCTGCTCAGGAGCCATATAAAAAGGAGAGCCCATCATCATGCCTGTTTGAGTCATGCCATAATCTGTCTTAACAAGTCCAAAATCTCCTACTTTTGTTGAAAATAGCCCTTCTTCTAATTCACTAACAAAAATATTTGCAGGCTTAACATCCCTATGTATAAGCCCGTTTTTATGGGCTTCAGAAAGCCCTTTTGCAGCTCCGATTATTATCTTTATCTTGTTCTCTATAGAATAATCCTTTTTTATCTTCTTTATATCCTGCATATTCCTTATAAGATCCATCACATAAAAATTAGTTCCTCCAGAATAGACAGTTACAAGATTAGGATGATTTAATGTGATCAATGTCTTCCATTCATCCTGCAGCCTTTTTGTCTCTTCAAAATCATTAGGATTTATACCTTTAGGAACATCAGTATACTTTATAGCAAATAGATTATCAGAAGGGATATGCACATCAAATGTATTTAAAAAGTCACTGAGATCCTGAAGAGGTTCTTTAGAAAGCTCTTTTGCCCTTTTTCCAACATAATTTGTCTGCTCTGATTTTAATTTCTTGATCTCATCATATAAAGATTCTTTCTGCATTATTATCTTGTCTTTTGTTTCCTGAATCAGATTCTTGCCTATCTTGCTTTCCTGCATATCAAGCTCTTCATTTATAAGTTCATCAAGCTTTTTTCTTGATCTATGTATCTTTTTCTCAAGCTTGGAAAAATTTTTCTCACCTGTAACTTCTCTCCATGCAATAGTGTTTGAGATAAAATCTTTATACCCTGATTTAGGAATATCTGATCTTGCTTTAGCCTCATATATACTGCCCATCCCACCTTTTCCAAGCCTTTTAATAAGCTCAAAAGTGTTCAATATAATCCTTCCTTTTTTAGGCTTATACTCTTTTTTTATAGTTTTCTCAGGATCTATCATAGCAATATTAAAGTATTACCCCTTTATAAAGCTTTCTATTTATACCACTTAATAATGACAAATATTAAAGATAAAAATAATCTGCTATCTAAAACCAAAAAATACTTAAAATAAAATCAAAATAACAATAAAATGCCGTTTGAATTCAAAAAACTAAGAATTCCAGATGTTATCTTGATAACTCCAAAAGCTTTTGAAGACGAAAGAGGCTTTTTTCTTGAATCTTATAAAAGATCAGAATTTGAAAAACATGGAATTCCAAAATTTGTACAGGACAACCATTCAAAGTCAAAGAAAAATGTCTTAAGAGGTCTTCATTATCAGTTAAATCCAGTTCCACAAGGAAAATTAGTCAGATGTATAAAAGGAAAGATCTTTGATGTTGCAGTTGACATAAGAAAAGATTCAGAAACTTATTCAAAGTGGGTTGGAGTTGAACTTTCAGAAGAAAACAAGCATATGCTTTGGATTCCACCTGGATTTGCCCATGGATATCTTGTGTTAGAAGATGATTCAGAGATACAATACAAAGTTACAGAAGAATATTCTCCTGAACATGACAGAGGAATAATCTGGAGTGATCCTGAAATAAACTTAAATTGGCCAATAAACAACCCAATATTATCAGAAAAAGACAAAGCTCAGCCTTTATTGAAAGATGCTGAGAATAATTATTAAGATGAAAATATTAGTTACAGGCGGATGCGGATTTATAGGAAGCAATTTTATACTCTATATGCTGAAAAAATATCCAGATTATTCTATAATAAATTTAGACAAATTGACATATGCTGCAAACAAGGAAAATCTTTCTTCTGTTGAAAAAGATCCAAGATATAAGTTCATCAAAGGAGATATCTGCGACAAAGAGCTTGTTGATTCTTTGGTGAAAGAAGTTGATGCTATAGTGCATTTTGCAGCTGAAAGCCATGTTGACAGGAGTATCTTGCATGCAGATGAGTTTATAAAGACAAATGTTCTTGGAACTCAAATTCTTCTAGATGCTGCTTTAAGGAATAATAAAAAAAGATTCCATCATGTATCGACTGATGAAGTTTTCGGAGCTTTGGGAAAAGAAGGCAAGTTTTCAGAAAAAACTCCTTATGATCCTCATTCTCCTTATTCAGCCTCAAAAGCATCCTCTGATCATCTTGTCAGAGCTTATTATGATACATTCAATCTTCCAATAACAATCTCAAACTGCTCAAACAACTATGGCCCTTATCAGTTTCCAGAAAAACTTATCCCTCTTTTTGTAACTAATCTTATTGAAGGGAAAAAAGTTCCTGTCTATGGAGAAGGATTAAATGTCAGAGATTGGATACATGTCCATGATCATAATGAAGGAGTTGATCTTATTTTGCATAAAGGCAAGCTTGGAGAAACTTATTGTCTGGGAGGAGATGCAGAGATGACCAACATTGCAATAACAAATATGCTTCTTTCTGAATTTGATTATGGAAATGAGATGATAGAACATGTAGAAGACAGAAAAGGCCATGATTTCAGATATGCAATAGATTTCTCTAAGATTTCTAAAGAACTAGGCTGGCAGCCAAAACATAATTTTTCTTCTGGATTAAAGGAAACAATCCAGTGGTATAAAGATAATGAATCCTGGTGGAAGCCTTTGAAAGAAAGAGTTATCAAAGAAGTCACAAAAAAACAATAATTAGAAACATTTATATATCAATTGATACTTTTATATTACAAATGATACAAAAATGTAGCACATGGAAAGTTTTAAGTGAGTTCTTGAAGGATCCACAAAAAAAACATCAGA
>WJJM01000044.1 GCA_014729675.1 Candidatus Woesearchaeota archaeon
ACAATTATTCTGATCTTGCAGCAGGAGACTATGCATGGAGATCCTATGCAAATGACACCTCTGGAAATGCAAATACTTCTTCACAATGGACATACACTATAGGCAAAGCTTCAACAACAGTAAACTTGTCTTTGGATGGAAATTATTCAAACATAACTATAGAAGCAGGAAACAATGCCTCATATAATATTACATTAACTCCGATAAACAGGACTGTCCGGCTTTATGAAAATTCCACCCTTCTGAAGAGCAGCACTGCAAATTTCACATACAGCAGGCAGTATAATTCAACAGGCGATTACCTGATAAAAGCAAACTATTCAGGAAGCCAGAACTATACATCCTCGACAATAGAGTATATCCTGACTGTCACAGATACAATAGCGCCTTTATGGACAGCAATTCCTGCAAATTCAACAATAGAATATGGAACAGACAGCCTGGATGCAGATTTCAATGCAACAGACGTGCTTCTTGATAATTATTTCATAAATGATACAGCAAACTTCACTATAGATCCTGCAACAGGCCTTTTAGAGAACAGCACAAAACTGCCTGAAGGCACATATTATATAAATGTCAGCGTAAATGACACTTCAAACAATATAAATTCAACCAGCTATAAGGTTGTAGTAAATGATACTATAACCCCTCTATGGAGCCAGATACCTTCAAACCAGACAATAGAAGCAGGAGACGCATTTAGTTATGATGTAAATGCAACAGATCTGCAGACAGTATCATACTCTGTCAATGATACTGCAAATTTTTCAGTAAATGCTTCAGGAATGATAACAAATGCAACTATCCTTATAATCGGAAATTACAGCCTGCAGATAAATGCAACAGATGCAGGAAACAATGTGAATTCCACTGTTATCATCATAGAAGTGGTGTCTGATATTCCTCCTGCAGCAGCCCCTAACATCCCTGTTAATGGAACTTCAACAACATCTTCCTCAGTTACGTTCAACTGCAGCGCTTCAGATACAAAGGGACTTATGAACATAACTCTTTATATATGGAATTCAGCCAATGCAACATTCTATAATAGTTCAAAAAATCTCACAGGAACATCAAACTCAACAACATGGGGTGTTCCTGGCTTTTCTGTCGGAACATATACATGGAACTGTCTTGCCTATGACAACGGCAGCAATTCAGATTGGGGAGACAATAATATGACATTAACAATAAATTCTGCTGCATCTCCTGATATAACTGAAGAAGTATCTCGTGGGGGTGGAGGTGGAATGTACTGCGGAGACGGGTACTGCCAATCTTTTGAAGACTGCAGCTCCTGCCCTTCGGACTGCGGGGCATGCCCTATAGACGAAGATGAAGAAGACAAAAGTGGAGAAGAGGAGTCTTCTGAACCTGCAATGCCAAATGAGACAATTTCCCAGCAGTCTCAAAAAGATCAGGCATCGCAGCAGCCTGGATCAGATTCACAAAAGCCTCAGCAGGAAACTGCATCATTTGCATCAGCAGTGCCCCTTGAATTTGGGATAATGATGATCATAGTCATAGGGATTATAGCTCTTGCACTATCTTTAATATTAAAAAAACAGTCTGCGCTGAAAACAAAAAGTCAGAAAACAAAAAGTCAAAAAAGAGCAGGCAGCAGCCTGAAAAAGAAGGCAAAGAAAATATCCAGAAGCAAGAGCAAAAAGACAAGAAAAAAGGAGATGGTTGAAAAGCTTAAGAGATATTTCAGTAAATGAGATAACTTTTTCATAAAAATGTTTGCGAAATCCATTGTTTTTGTCTTTATGCTGTTGATTTTTACAGTTTTGGCAGTTTCTATTATCAACCTAAGCTGGGGATTAGGCATAATAACATTGATCGTAATGCTTGCAGCTTCCATAGGCATCATATTCTATGTAAAAAACAGGAGTTGATATTCTCCATAAGAAGATAAAATCTTTTTCTTTTTTTTAAGCATAAAAAAATAATATATCCATGACATGATGTCTTATATTTATGAGATATTTTATCATATTTTGCATAACAGCAGTATTGTTGTCAGCAGCAGTATCTGCAATCTCTATAGAGCCTTCTGAACTTATTTTCGAAGACGTACTCCAAGATGGCTATGCAGAAAAGATACTGACTGTAAGTACAGACAGCTATAAGCCGGTCCAGCTCACATTATCTGCAACAGAGCCAATCAAAGAATGGATATCTTTTGATCCGTCTTCAGATTCAGTATCTGCAGGTTCTCCGATAGATATAAAGGTGATGCTGAACATGACAGATTCTCAGCTTAAAAAGTATAAAGGCTATGTGATAGTCAATTCATACTCTTCTAACAATGAGGTGACGACTGCAATGTCCCAGGTATTTGAGATAAGGACTTCTATAGATGTTTCAAAGAACCTTATAGAACAGGCAAATGTAGCTAATGTGGTGCTTGATGATACAGAGCAAGGCATGCCTTTGACTGCTTCAGTAACTGTTGAAAACCAGGGCAACAGCATGATAGAGCCATTTTTCAGCATATCTGTTCTTGATTCAGGGAAAAAAGAAGTATTTTCTGCAGGATCTAAGAAAAAAAGCCTGCTTCCTTATTCTAAAGGCATGATAAACATCTCTCTTCCTTCTGGTCTTGCTTTTGGAGAATATAACGCAGATATAGAAGTTCATGCCGGAGACATGCTGCTGAGCAGGCAGACACGTGTATTTAATATAGTTGAAAAAGGCTCAGTTCCAAAACAAGAAGAGAAGATTTCTGATGATCAGATGATCCCTCTATCAACAAACTGGATCATCCTAGCGGTGTGGGGCATCATCTTTGTTTTTATAGTGTCAAGAATCACAAAGAGCAAACTGAAAAAGAAGCGATAATCAATAAAAAACATAAAATACCACTTTATTTCTTGGCCAAATCCATCAGTTTTATAAATAGTCTGTATAAATTTCCAAGATATGGGCTTAAAAGAAAAAAATAGTTATGAATATATCCAGGCAAAGCAGTTCTTCAGCAAGCTTGACGATGATATCTCAGAGCTGTTTGAAGAGGATTATAAGAGCAAGGTCGCTGTCAATACCTTGATATCTTTATTGATAGAAAAAGGAATATTCACAGAAAAAGAATTTAAAGAAAGCATGAATAAGATAAGAAAGAGGGTAAGAGAGGAATAGTTCCACTGTTCAAGTACCCTAAAAAAATATATAAATAAGATAATATTTCTTTATTCATGGAGCACAATAGCCTTAAGATAAAAGATTTCCCATTGGAGGAAAGGCCGAGGGAAAGGCTTCTTGGATCTGGTCCCAGCTCCCTAAGCACCTCAGAATTGCTTGCAGTTATACTGAGGACAGGAAACAGGAAAGAAAATGTTCTTGAGCTTTCAAAAAAGCTGCTTAAGAGTCACGACTTAAGATCATTATCCAGGCTTAGAGCTTCTGGCCTTAAGAAGAAGTGTGGTATAGGAGAGGCAAAGGCATGCCAGATCATAGCCTGTTTTGAGCTTGGAAGAAGAGCAGCAGGATTAAAAAGCAGTAAAAACAAAACAATTAATTCTGCAAAAGATATCGCCAAAAGTCTGATTCCTGAACTTTCTGGACTTAAAAAAGAGCATCTGATCGGAATATTTCTTAATTCAAGAAAAAAGATCATCAAAAAAGAGACAATCTTCATAGGTAGCCTAGATTCATCTATCATCCACCCAAGAGAACTTTTTAAGGCTGCTCTTGCAGAATCAGCAGCAGCGCTGATACTTGTGCATAATCACCCTTCAGGAGACCCCATCCCAAGCCAGGATGACATCAGCATAACTGAACAGATAATAAAAGCAGGAGAGATCTTAGGTATATCTGTTCTTGATCACGTCATAACCGGAGAAAATAAATATTTCAGCATGAAAGAAGAAAGTATTATTTAGGATCTCTTCTTTTCTTCTTTTAATTTATCCCTTATCACTTTTGCCTTTGGCTTTAATTCATATAATCTGCCGGTCTTTTGCTTTGGATTAAGGCATTTGGCAATCCCTTTTTTTCTGAACTCTCCCAGGATCCTGCTTGTGTGGTTCAGGGAATATCCGCTTTTCTTGGAAATTTCCGTAGGTGTTTCAGGCCCATCTATGTACATAAGAATATCTTTTCTTTGCTTTCCCCGTTTTATCCAGCTTAAAAGTTCAATGTCAGTTTCAGATTTTTTTGCCATATTATTTTTGAATAACATATAAATAATAGCTTTACTTTAAATCTAATTCAAATCTATAACAAAAGATTTATATAGTACTAGCACCACTTAAGTACATGATTAATAAAATCCATTTGCCACAACATCCCTGATGGACAAAGACAGTATAATGACTATTAGGGAGAAAAAGCTTATTAGGTGGGGCAATGGTTATGCAGTTTATATAACATCTGAAGCAAAAAAATTGGGCTGGAATGACAAAAGCAGAGTCAAGGTATTTGCTGTCGAAGACGCAGATGGAAAATCAATAATAATCAAAAAGCTAAAAGAAAATGAAACTTGAACTGAATGCTTTCCAAAATATGGAAAAATGCAGGGAATTTGTAAATAAGTTCATAAAAGACAAAGATGTTGTAAATGCAGAAGTTACACCTCTCAAGGGAGAATCAGGCATAACTTTTTTTGCCTGCATCCTCTATAAGTAGGGCTCCCTGTCACTTTTACTTACCGTGTAGATAAAGATCACCTTATCATCAAGATCAATCGTATTATAAGAGACGCTTCTAGGCTTTTTCTTTGCTTTTGTTCTGTGGCATATCGGTATTGAAAAATATTTGGTTACACCTTTATTGCCTCTTTCTATTATTCTTGATTCTGTTTTGCACATATCAAGAGAGAAAAGATAAGCATTATTTATTCCCCCTTTTAAATTATGTGCTTCTTTTTCACTTAACTTTATTTTTAAAAGAACTTTATCCCCCATTATCTTGGAGCTTATAATTTTTCCCATAATACCACCTCTTTTTATTATTGGGATAATAATCTATATAAATTTATCCCATCAATTTCATAAAGTTTATAAATCAAAAGACCATTATCTTCTAAAGGGTAAAAAAATGGGGACAATACTCAGTTCTAAGACAACAAAAGAAGGAGATATAGTCTATGAAATTCTTGTGGATTATGAAGAATCCCTGCAGCTGAAAGGCCGTGTCAAGAACGTGCATGTATTTTCAGAAGACGTTGCAGACATAAAGACAAATCTCTCGGGCAGGGGAAAAAATGAAGCCACAAAATACTTCCTTATCCCTACGAGCTTAAGAAAAAATATAAAACTTACAGATAAGGTAAAATGCCAGAAACTGGAGACTGAGTCCAAAAATATCTTTGTATATGTGGTGGATAAGCTAAGGTTTTAAGATGGAAAGAGAAAAGACAGGCATAAAAAAAGCGGATTCTATGATGCAGGGTGGCCTCCCAAAAGGAAGCATAATAAGCCTTACAGGCCCTCCTGGCGTAGGAAAGTCTATTTTTGTTCTTCATTTTCTTCTTGAAGGCGCAAGAAAAGGCCAGAAGTGTGTCTATATAAATCTTGAAGAGCCAAGAAGAAATATAGACAACATGATCAGCCAGTTTAATTTTTCCCGGGAGTTTTTAAGGTTTGTTGAAGAGGGAAAAATAGTGATAAAATGCTATACCTATCCAGAATATGAAAAACTATATTCTGAGCTGTTCCAGAAGATAAAAGAAGATGACAATATCCAGAGGCTTGTCATCGACAGCTTTAACTGCTTTTTCAGCTCAATGACCAACCAGGAATCATTAAACCTTCCTGTAGAGATAAGCAGCAGAAGGATGATCAACTATGCTTTTTCAATGCTCCGAAAGAAAGAACTGACCACAATAGCGATACTTGAGATGCATGACAGCAAGCACAGGTTTTATTATAATATCCCTTATCTTGTTGACGGCATAATCAAGCTTGATTTTCTTGAACTAGGAACAATAGAAAGAAGAATATTTATCCCAAAGATGCGCTGGACTGACCAGTACAGGGAAAGCAGACCCTACGAGATCAGCAAAAAGGGAATAATTATTAAAGAAGAATAATCTTTATAGTAGCTATGGGCATAGAAAACAGGATCATAAACTACACCCTAAGCAAGCTGTTTTTTCCTAAAGTTGTAGTTATAGATAAACCTGGGGTAATTTATACAAAACAAGACAGATTATTTGGAAATCCTATAACCAGGAGGAGGATAGTTTATTATTTTGAAGATATCCTTGTCGAGCTTCATAAAGAGACTGTCAAACAGATAGGACCAAAAAAAACAGCAGAATTATGGTATAAGATAGGAAAAGACGTTGGAACAAGATTCTTATTATTATCCAAAGTTAGAAAACCGAATCATCTATTGATCCAGCCCATACTAGATCACATCTTTGCAGGACTGAGAAGCGGAGGGCAGTCTTTTGCAAAAAAAGTAAAATTTAATCCAAGAAAGAAGACCCTTGTACTTGAAGGAGATAATAATGTATTTTGCAGAAAGACAGGAGATGGAAGCTTCTTCGCAGGTCTTATAAGCGGCATTATGAGTTTTTTGGTTGGAGAAAATATTGAAACTGAAACTAGATGCAATTGTCCCGCTAATTGCAGGATAATTGCTGATCCTAAATTTAAGAAAAAATATATTCCTGATTTCAGTGAACTAGCCATAGATAAAAAATACTTTAAGATGAATTTCCCAGTTCCTATAAGTATCCCGGGAAATTCTCCATCATTTAGCGACATGATCCGATTTAAGAAAATAAGATTCAATAAAAGGGGCAAACCCACATATAGTAACAAGGCAATAATCCCTGGTGAACCAGGAATGGTAGGTATTACATATCTTAGAATGAGCAAATCCATCAAGAATATTGATAAAATTCTAACAAAAAGTTCAGAAAAACTGGCCAACGACATATTTAAAAACAAATTCTCAACTCCAAAAAAGATTAAAGAAACATTGAATTTACTATGTGTTCTAGGCTATGGTATTCCATCTTACCGGAACTTAAAAGAAGAATTAGAGATTTCTTTTAAGTTCCCACCTTATAGCAAGTACAATTATGATTTCCAAGCAAGAATTCTGAATGGTTTTTTAAATGCAGTATACAATAGGAGACTTAGACTAATAAAATATGAGAAAACTACGAATAAAATTATATTCCTCTATTCATAAAAGTACCTTCATTCTGGTTCGTCAATTCCTGTTTAATCTATAATCTAATTTTATCAATGCCCAATTAATTGCCAAAAATAGTTTTTGATGAAATGGAAATTTTTGTTTTATCTCTTCTGGCATTTCGAAATAATCTTCGTTATCGAAAATACTCAGAAAAGATTCTGGATATTTACTCATGATCCTTATTACATCAGTAACCTTGGGATAATTTTTTATTGCTTTTATTAATTTGTTATTGTGATACCTATCCATTCTGGATGCAAGAAATTTATTGTAATTATTCAAGAACCTTGCTTCCCACTTTTTTTGAAATAATCCTAAATCATTTTCTTCAATAGCCTTGGTTAAAAGTGCTGAACTTTCTATTATTGGCTTAATCCCACATGCAGATGACGTATATGCATTGCCAAAACTATCTCCCAAACAGACAATATTTTTTGTTATTAAGGGAGGAATATGAGCGCAGGGAATAGCCACATTAAATGTTTTTTCTATTTTAGGATTTTTTATAAGATTTCTACACAATGTTTTTTTTGGGACTATGATAGAATTAAAATCTAACCTTTTAGAATATTGCCAATCTCCCTGGAGTATTTTACCATCTAAAGGGTATAAATCTTCCAGATATTCTCCATCAGAAAATTGATGATGATAGTAATTCTTTAATTTTATTTTACTCTTAATTATCCTGGTTTTTCCTATCCAATATCTGTAAGGTAATTTTTTATTTAACTTTTTTCTGCTAAATAAAGAATGTCCAGATGCATCGACTAGATAATCAAATGAATATTTTTTTTTAGAAGTTATTAATATTTTTGCAGTTATATTCAATGCTGTTTCTCTATTTAAATGAGCTTTAGACTTATTTATAAAATTTTTACATGTTTTCTTATAATCCATAAAATAAAATTTTCTTTTTATTGTGATGTATGTTTTATCATAAGTTCCAACCTTTATGCCATCAAATACGTGGGAATATTTCAAACCATATTTCCTTACAGTGTCTTTATCTGTATTCCTATACCCATAAGCAGCATTAGCTCCCACTCCTTCCTTATCGATTACCAACACACTTTTATCAGGGCATTCCTGGCTTAAGTTGTATGCAAGTCCTGTCCCTGCGATACCTGCTCCGATTATTATGATATCATAATGTTCCATCTTATTTTTTGCAAATATATATCCCATATCCAATATAATCACCATAAGACTCAAAATGGCGCTTAACTTTGGATACACTCTCCTTTATATCTGGATTAGTTGTCCCTCCATAAACTATCTTAAAAAAATCTATACCTTGGCTGAACAATTTTTTTAGTATATATTTGTTGCCCATACCATACTGGAACACTTCTGATTTTAAGTTGGAAAAATAAAGAGAATACAGGCTTTCCCACTCATTTTTCTTGAGAATCTTCACAGGAAGATCCAAGACTATTTTTGTTTTTTCTTGGATGACCTCATTTGATTCCTTCAACCAGGTCCATTCAATACTTCCAAAAAATCCTTTATTCTTGAGAACTCTTCTGAATTCTTTCAATGCCTTATTTTTGTTTATGTAAGCTAATACAGATTCGCAGAGGATAATATCAAATTTTTTGTCCTCAAAATCAAGATTTGTAGCATCTCCTATCAAAAACTTTACTTTGTCATTCTCATTTTTTCTTGCTTTCTTAATCATATCTTTAGATATATCAATTCCAATTACATTGCAACCAAATTTTTTATTAAGATAATGTGCTGTTGCTCCTGTCCCGCAGCCTACATCCAAAACGTGATGCGAATTTTTTATATGCATATTCTTTAGCAGTTTTTTTGTTGAGATTAGTCCGCCCTGATGCAAGTATGAAACCCCAAGTTTGGCCATCATATCGATGTAAGAGCTCACATTTCCACCCTTTGATTTTTTAGAACTGTAAAATTATTTGCAAATAAAATTCCCTGATAAATAAGATATAATATTGCAAGAACAATAGGCACAAATACTATCTCCTCCCTTGTTCTGCTGGCTATAATTCCAAACAAAAATATCAGGGTAGCTATCTTATTCAGCCTGTATCCATGTGCAAACTTTTTTTCCCTCAGAAGTCGGAATACAAATATTCTCAGGATAAAAAGGAACATAAGTACAGCCAAAAACACATCTCCAAGATCGAACAAAAAATAAGCAAAAAACATCGAGATAAAATAAGATTCAAGCAGCATCTCTGTTATGCTCCTTCCATTCTTCTTCATAGTCATCAGAGTATGATATCCAAGCATCTCATCCTTCTTAAAATTGTTAAGGTTTTTCAACGGAATGGCAAGCCACATATTAACAAACAGGAATCCTGCAAGCTTTAACGAAAGCCAGATATCCAGACCAAGCAAAAAGGAAGAGCTAAGGACAGGCAATGCGCCATGCGTGACAGCAAGCACTGTATTGTCTCCAAATAAGACAAACCTTGAATATTTATTGTACACAAGTCCAAGAGCGAACCACATAAAAAAAGTAAAGAATAGCACAATATCTTTTAAGGATATTACCAGCCCAGTGATAAAAAGAAATGCCATTATCTGGTTTGCATGTTTAACATCATAATCATTGTCAACCTTTGCATTGTAAAGACCGCCTATAGTATAAGCTATCACGCAAAGCAGAACAAGGAGATAAACAGAAGCATTGATCTTGCCTGTAAATGCTGCAGGGATAAATATCATCAGAACTGCAAAAAAGGACCTTTCTATCCTCATAGCTTTTATCGTCTGGACCATGCTGTTCATAATAATATATTCTTTCAGGGATTATTAGAAATTTATCCTGAAATCTTATCCATCATCTTTTTCTGTTATCCTGTATCACAGAATCATATCCAGTTTTTTGAATTAATCTTAAATGAACAAAGCCATCTTAAAAAGATATGAACAATTATCTAAATACAATAATCCTGGAAACAGATAAGCATACAAGATTTTATGACATTACTGATAATGTGACAGATGCGGTTAGGGATTCAGGCATCAAAGAGGGGCATATAGTTATCCAGCCAGCTCACACTACAACTGGGGTATTTGTAAACGAAAACGAGGAGTATCTTCTAGATGACCTTATGCTGCATCTTGACAAAAAAGCTCCTCAGCGAAAAGGAGGATATCTTCATGATAATATTGCAGAAAGAGACTGCCCTGATGATGAGCCTGAAAACGCCCACAGCCACATCAAGGCTGCATTATATTCAAACTCCTCCCTGTCATTGATATTAAGCGGCAGCCGATTGCAGCTTGGAAAATATCAAAGGGTGTTTTTTGCAGAATTTGACGGCCCCTGCCCTAGAAAGCACAAGAACAAAAGAAGATGCCTTGTAAGCATATTGGGGGAATGAGATGAATCATATCAAGATATGTGACACTACATTAAGGGATGGAGAACAGATGCCTGGCGTTGCATTCAGCAAAAGGCAAAAGATAGATCTTGCAGGAGATATTGCAAGGTTTGGCATAGACATGATAGAGCTTATGCCTGCTGTGTCTGAAACAGAGAAAGAGACAGCAGAATATCTTGTTAATCATGGTTTTAAAAGCAGGATAACTGCATCGACTATGTCCAAAAAAGAGCACATAGACCTTGCCGAAGACATCGGCATCAGGAACATAACATTATTTACATCAATGTCAGACATACACCTGCAAAAAAAACTTGGTACAACAAGAGAAAAAAACCTTGAAAAGAGTATAAGATTTATAGAGTATGCAAGGGAGCTCGGATTGAATGTGAGCTTTGCAGGGGAAGATTCTACAAGGGCAAACACAAGTTATCTGATTAATTTTATAAAAAGCTTGGAAGGAAAGATAGATTATTTCCTGCCATGCGATACATTAGGTATCTTCACGCCAAATCAGACTTATGAGATGATAAAAAAGATAAAATCAGAGACAAGCTGCAGCATAGGTCTGCATATCCATAACGATCTTGGCCAGGCAGCAGCAAATACATTAGCAGGGATTGCAGCAGGAGCAGACATGTTCTCAGGAACATTCAACGGCATAGGAGAAAGAGCAGGCAATGCGCCTATAGAAGAAGTTATAACAGCATTAAAATACCAATACAATAATTCCCTTCCTGTTAAATATGAGTTCATAGCAGAGATATGCAGCAAAGTAGAAAGATATTCTGGGATTTTCCTTCAAAAGCACAAGCCTATAAGCGGCAAAAACGCATTCTCACACGAATCAGGAGTTCATATAGACGGAATCCTAAAATGCCCTGAAAATTATGAACATTTCAGCCCTTCATCGATAGGAAGAAAGAGAAGGTTTTTATTTGGAAAACATTCAGGAATGAAGAGCCTGAAATACGCGCTGGACAACGGCTATACTGATAAAGAATACAGGACTATGCTGGCTGAGATAAAATCAACATCTGAACTTGAAAAAAGATCGTTTTCAGAACAAGAAATAAGAAGGAGGTACTGCCAAGATGTTTAAAGATTATCTTGAATCAAGAAAAGGATACATCAACAGGAAGATAGACTCGTTTCTGCCTGAGAAGATATCTTTGGAGTGGCTTAATGAGAATATAGGCGGAAATGATTATGATGAAGAGTCAATATCAAGCATGCTGCTGCCGGCAAAAGAGCTTATTAAAAGAGGAGGAAAAAGGTGGAGGCCTGCCCTCATGCTCCTCTGCTGCAAGGCAGTCAACGGAGGCTCAAAGATACAGGACCTTGTCCCCCTTGTAGAAATAATACACAACGGTACACTTATGATAGACGACGTAGAGGACAATTCTGATAAGAGAAGAGGCAAAGAGAGCATACATAGGATTTTCGGGACAGATACAGCGATAAACACAGGAAATCTTATGTACTATCTCCCTTACATCATTCTTAAGAAGATAGACGTCGACAAGAAACTGAAACTGGAGATGCACGAGATTATAGCAGAAGAGATGCTGAAGCTTCATCTCGGTCAGGGTATGGACATCTTCTGGCACAACAATAGCAGGATTCCAGATGAACAGGCCTATCTGCAGATGTGTGCTTTCAAGACAGGCACGCTTGCAAGGATGTCAGCAAAATTAGGGGCATCGTTCGGGGATGCAGGCAAGAAACAAAAAGATGCTCTTGGGAACTTTGCTGAATCCATAGGCATAGCGTTCCAGATACAAGATGATATACTCAATATTTCCGGCAGGCTTGGTAAGGAATACGGGGATGACATAAGCGAAGGAAAAAAGACGCTCATGGTCATAAAGGCTGCAGAAAAAGCAACTCCTGAAGACATGAAAAGACTTCTTGATATCCTGAGCATGAAGACAAAAGATCCTGGATTGATACAGGAAGCAGTGGACATATTAAACAAGTACCATACTGTGCAGTACGCAAGATCCCGTGCAAAAGAAATAGTCCGGGATGCATGGAGATCTTTAAGCCCCTTGATAAAAGAATCAGATTCCAAGAAAAAGCTGAAGATGTTTGCAGATTTTCTTGTTGAGAGGGAAATATGATTCTTGAAGACATATTAGGCAATAAAGAAGATAAAAAAACTCTTAAAGAGGTTATGCATATCTGCAGAACAGATTCTATCTGGGACATTATTGATGTTTACTGCTGCGTGATGCTTAATGAACAGGCGATCAAAGAAAGAAGGTCAGACAATTGTCCAGGCAAAAAAGGAGACAAGATCATATTGTTCCCAAAGCTTAGGAAGATCAGGGCATTGTATGAAATTTCAGATAAGCCCTCACATTTTTTTGAAAACCCATATGCTGCAAAACATGGACTGACACAAGAAGGATTTAAGAATTTCCTAAGGCAATTTAAATATGATTATGAATCATATAATAAAAAAGACAGACTTCTAGACTAACCAGGATAAAAAAACCTATCTATTTATCCATTTTTTATCAATGTTATCTATCTTTTAGAGTAAGGTTTATAAATATATTTACCCTATATCACATTAGAGAATTATCTCCTAAAAGTGGAATAATAAAATTACCCTTGGGTGAAACACCAAAAAAAGATATATGATTCACTCAATTTCCCAAAGAACAATATTATTTTTTGGGGGCGATAGATATGTTATCAACTAAGAAAATGATAACTCCTTTACTGGAGTTAGGGCTGAACAAATACGAGGCAAAAGTATACCTCACTTTAATAGGAGAAGGCATCTCCACAGCAAAAAATATCTCAGACATAACAGGAATACCTTATGGAAAGGTATATGAGATAATAAACAGCTTGGCAGGAAAAGGATTCTGCAAGATCCTTCCTTCAAAACCTATGAAATGCCAGGCCATCTCTCCAAAACAAGCCATAGATAAGGCCAAAGAGAGCATGGAACAAAAATATAAGTCTCTCGAAAAGCATGTCCTTGAAGAGCTTGAGCCGATGTTTACAGAATCCAAGAAATTCATAGAGCCAAAAGGCGTTTTCTGGATAATCAACGGCCGAGCAAATGTTGTTAAGAAAATAGACGAGCTTATACAAAAAGCAGAGAAGAACATAAATATACACTGTTCGCCTAACAGCCTCTCAAGGCTTATCCTCCACAAGGACCTGCTGAAAGAGGCAAAAGCAAGAGGAGTAGAGATATCGATTGCAGGAGTGATAGATAAAAAAGAGCTTCAGGAAGAGATAAAGAAACTGGATTTTTGCGACATAAGAAAAGCAAAGACTGCAGAAAACAATCTTATATCCATAGACAACAAAGAAAGCCTTGTAGTAGAGCCCATCCCTGACGATGACAATATAATGTATGGGCGAGATCTTGGTATGCTGGTGTCTTCCTCTTCATTCACAAGATTTATAGACGAGTTCTTCACTCTGAATTTCAAGAAGGCAAGAAAACTATCGATGGATTGATTTTTTCTTTTCCTCTTTTAAGAGGTAATATGCTGTTCTTATTTTATCATATAAAAAAATGATATATATCCTGCTTAGTACAGCATTGGCATGGATACTTCAAGCACACTAAAGCCCCTTGAAGAAATGGGATTAAGCAAATACGAATCAAAGATATATCTTACTTTGATCAGCGAAGGCATCTCCACAGCAAAAAATATCTCAGACATAACAGGAATACCTTATGGAAAGGTCTATGAGATAATAAACACGCTTTCTCAAAAGGGATTTGCCATGGTCCTGCCTTCTAAGCCAATGAAGTACAGCGCCGTATCCCCTCAGCAGTCCATAGCCAATGCAAGAAAAGAAGCTAGGAAGAGATTTGAGAAGATAGAATCCAGCCTGTTAAGGCAGCTTGAGCCGATATTTGCCAAAAACAAGAACTTTGCAGGCTCAAAAAGCAGTTTTCTGGTGATCAACGGAAGGTCAAACATTGTCAGAAGGACAGAAGAGATGATAAAAAAGGCAAAGAAAAACATAAATATACAGTGCAGCGCAAATTCCCTGTCAAGGCTGATAATCCATAAAGAGGCATTAAAAGAAGCTGCAGATAATGGCGTGGAAATCTCGATAGCAGGGATAACAGGCAGTGAAAATGCAGAAGAGGTATCATCTCTGGGCTTTTGCAGGTTGAAACACATCGAGTCAGCCAAAAGCAACCTGATATCTATAGATGGAAAAGAAAGCCTTATAACCAGCCCTTCTCCTGATGATGACAACATACTTTACGGAAGAGACTTAGGAATATCAGCTGCAAGCAGCTCTTTCACAAGATTCATAGATAATTTCTTTGAGATAAATTTTAAAAAAGCAAAGGAGATAAGATATAAATGAAATACAGGAAAACTGCCCTTAAAAAAGATAAAAATCTCTGGGAAAGAGCCAAAAAGAAAACAGGCTGCGGCCAGGGAAAAAGACATTCTGCAAGAGCCTGCCAATTGGCTGTGAGGCTTTACAAGAAACTTGGAGGGAAATACAAGGGAAAGAAGACCAAGACAAGCCTTTCAAAATGGACAGACGAGAGGTGGGATTATACTGGCAAGCCGAAAAAATCAAGATATCTTCCTGAAAAGGCCAGGAAAAAACTCACTAAAGAAGAAAAAGCCGCAACAAACAGGGTTAAAAACAAGGGCACTAAAAAAGGGAAGAAGTATGTCCCTTATTCTGAAAAGATAAAAAAGATAGTTAGAAAGGCTACAAGATGAGATACAGCCATATAAACTTCAGACCCCCTGCAGGAGCAAGAAAAGCTGCAAAAAGAGGACTTGAACTTAGAAAAAAATTCCACAGGGGCGGATTAAGTTCTAAAAAAGCAGGAAAATTGGGAATAGGCTCTGGCATAGTTCGGGCTGTAAATATTTCTAAAGGCTCCAAGATATCCCCTGATACAGTAAGGCGCATGAAAAACTATTTTACAAGACACCAAAAAGATAAAAGGCCTGGCTGGGGCAATCCAGGGAATCCTACAAACGGATATATAGCCTGGATGTTGTGGGGAGGGGACCCAGGATTTGCATGGGCCAAAAAGATAGTCAAACAGATGGAAAATGAGGATAAAAGGTCCAGATAGCCCATTAATCCCTCTATAACCCTGATGCAGATCTGATTGTTATCCGAAAAGGGATAATAATATTCTTTCAGCCTGCAAAATAAAAAAATAATATAACAGACCCCTCGTTGATATATTGCATGTATCTGAAGACAGGAATCCCAAAACTAGATGAACTATTAGATGGAGGCATTGCAAGGAACAAGAGCATATTATTCTATTCTTCTCCCGGAGTCGAGAATCTTCCCTTTGCATATCAGCTTCTGCTCAACAGGCTTGAGCAGGGAGATCACGTGATATACATGGTCAACAATAAAAAGCCTGAATCAGTAAGATATATGATAAAGAACATAGGATGGGACGTTTCTGAATTTGAGAAAAAGGACAAATTCGCTTTCTTGGATGTATACTCAGGATTGTTGGGTGAAAAGAGCAAGGAGAAATTTTCAGTTAGCGACACAGCAAATATTGATAAGATTCAGGAAGAGCTTATAAATGCATTGAGACAGTATAAAAACAAAAATACGATTGTTATATTTGACTCCTTGTCCAATCTGCTTGATATATGCGGCACTCCTGAAGACATAATAGCCTGCCTGCATGAATGCATGCCCGACATAAAAAGATTTAATGCAACTCCTATCTTTCTTTTTACAGCATGGGCATATGATAAGAAAACTCTTGATAAGATAAGAACATCATTCGACTGCATTATCGACTTAAAAGCTATAGAAAGAAAAATCATATTAAGAAACTATTTTAATGTCTCTAAAGCAAGCTGGCTCAGAAAACTCAGGAGAAAGGATATCCCTTTTAAGATATCAAGACCAGGAGGAGTCAGGGTATATATCCCAAAAATTCTCGTAACAGGCCCATTTAATGCAGGTAAGACAAGCTTTATCCATTCAGCATCTACATCAGCTGTCTCCGTGGACAGGCTCGGGACCACAGTCGCATTAGACCACGGGCATGTGGATTTTAAAGGCTTCTCTGTAGACCTGTGGGGGACTCCCGGCCAGAAAAGGTTTGATCCTATACTTGAGCAGCTTGGAAGCGAATCTTTGGGAGTCATAGTCTTAGTTGACAGCACTTCTCCTGAGGGGTTCGAAAGGGCAAGGGCCATGTTTGAGCTGACAAAAACCCAGGGGCTGCCGTCCATCGTAGCTGCGAACAAATCCAGCCTTAAGGGGGCAATGAAGCCTGTTGAAATAAGGAAAATCATGAAACTGCCAAAAGATATCCCAATAATCCCTGTTTCAGCTGAAAATCCAAAGAAAGCAATGAAAAATCACCCTTGCAAACTTAAACAAAAAGACGTGGAAAATATTTTGTCAGGGTTATTCGAGATGGTAATATAATTTCAGAATAAATGAGGAGGTAAAATAAATGGCGTACAAAAATATCAATACTGTATTAATATCATTAAGTATGGTATTTATGGCAGTCTCAGCATATTATTCCATAAAAGTAAGCAGGATATTTTCCTATAAAAACAGCTGGTTTTCCTTTGGAGGAAGACTAAAGACACTATGGAAAACCCTGCCGGCATTCATAATCTTTTTCCTTTTAGGATATATAGCGTATATGGTCGCATACCTAACTGGATCTATTGTCAACTACATGCTGCTGACATCCCTGATATTCTTCTCAGGGGCATTATTCGTATTTGCGATAGTATATATAAATTTCAGGACGTTCAGGACAATCAACAGGGAAAAATAATATGGCTGAAACAAAAAAAAAGAAACTTAGCACAGTACTGCAGAAATTAACTTCAACAGGAGACATAGATGGAGCTGTTGTAATCACAAGAGATGGCCTGCTTGTCGCTTCTGAACTTACTGAAAGCATCGATTCAGACACATTAGCAGCTATGGCAGCCACAATGACAGGGGCTGCAGAGACAGCGATACAGGAGCTTAAGAAATCATCCCCTGACAGGGTAATTGTCGAATCAAAAAACACAAAGATGATAACTGTCGGCGCAGGAGACGATGCAATCCTAGTGTGCATCATGAAACCTTCTGCAAAACTTGGAATAATCCTGCTTGAGATGAAGAAAGCTGCTGAAAAAATTGAAAAAGAGGTAAAATAGATGAAAATAAGGTCAAAATTCATGATAGCATTCATATTGATCTTCTTATTATTTACATGCATATGCGGAACACTTTTTTACCGTTTCTCTGAGGCATATATTAAAAAAGAGATATATTCGCATCTTCAGACCACAGCACAGTCAAGAGCAGAACACATAATATATTTTCTTGAAGAGCAGGAAAACAAGCTTGATCTTATCGCTACAGAACCCACTCTCTTAAATTTCATAAAAACAGACAAAGATGATCCCGATTATGAATCATTAAGGAAAAATGCAAACAAAAGAATAAAAGAGATAGGCAAAGGAGTAGGCATATTTGATACAGAAGGGATAGTGCTTGCAGCAGAAAATAATCCTCCCGGAACAGACTATTCTGATACTGTTTTCTTCCAGAAAGACACCAACAAGACAGAGTATCTTATGTATTATGATATAGCCAGGGAAAATTACAACATAGGCGTTATCAAATGGATAAAAGACCAGGCTAATAGGCGGATTGGAGTGGTCGGTTTTGATATCCACGCTGAAGGATTATTTGAAATAACCACCGATACTACGGGACTAGGAGATACAGGAGAAGCATATCTTATCAACAAGGACATGATGATGATAAGCCCATCAAGGTTCGAAGAAGACACAATATTCAGCCGGGAAGTGTTGACAGAAAAAGCGATCCACTGTTATGACACTAATAAACCTGCAAAAGAATATGAAAGCAAGTCAGCACTGAATACATATAGGGATTATAGGGGTGAAGAAGTGATCGGAACTTATTATTATATACCTCAAACACGATGGTGCCTTATTGTAGAGATCGATGCGTCAGAAGCGCTGGTGCTGCTTGATACAATCAGGAATGTAATAATCATAGTATCTATTTTAGTATTTGTATTAGGTGCAGGAATGTTTTTCTTTGCTGCAGAAACAATAACTAAACCGATAAATAATCTAAAATGCTGCGCAGACAGGATAAAAAAAGGCAATCTCAAACAGAGATGCATAGTGAAGACAAGAGACGAATTGGAAAATCTTGCTCAGTCTTTTGATGATATGCGTCTGGCCATCAAAGACAGGAATGATCTTCTGGATTCCTTTTTAAATTCATTTAAAGGAAAATTTGGGAATATAGCCACAATACTTGCAAGAAAAGAGATAGAAAAACTTATCAAGAAAAACCCAAGAATAGAGGGGATACTCCCCGCATCTCTTAAGGAATCTGTAAAAAAAAGCAAAAAATTCAGAAATAAAAAAGATTAAAGATGACTAAAGGCACAAAACAATCAAAACTGAAGAATATCCTTGAAGATCTGGACAATATAGGTGATATAAAAGGCAGTATTGTAATCTCTGTAGACGGCCTTGTGATATCTTCCAACATTAAAGAAGGGATCGATACAGATACATTAGCAGCAATGTCTGCCGCGATGCAGGGAGCAGCAGAAACAGCTGTCTCAGAACTGAAGCAGGGCGGCCTTAAGCAGGTAGTGATAGAATCAGAAAAAGGGAAGATGGTATCCATATCTGCAGGAGAAGATGCGATCCTGATAATCCTGGCTAACAAAACAATCAATCTTGGGCTTGCTCTGCTGGAGTTAAGCAAAGCAGCAGGATCAATATCCAAGATAATAGGTGAATAGATGGCAAAAAAAAACTACAACAAGCTTAATACCACACTGGTGCAAAATCTAAAGAAGAAGATAAAAGAGCTAAGAATATCTGAAGAAAAGTACAGGAAAGTGATAAACAACCTATCAGATATCATCTTTTCCTATGATCCCTATACCCTAAAGATAAATTTCATCACGCCCAATGTGCATTCTTTTTTAGGATACAAGCCAGAAGAAGTTTTAGGACATAAGATAGACGAATTTATACACCCTGATGACAGGGAAAAAGTACTCAGTGAGCTAAAAGATTCATTGAAGACAAGAGAAGAAACCCCGACTGAGATCCGCTTATTAAAAAAAGACAACACACATATGTGGATAGAAGAAAGAGGAAAGATAGCAAAAAAAGAAGGAAAGATAGAAGGCATGTCCGGTGTAATAAGGAACATAACAGAAAAGAAAAAATCAGAGAAAAAACTTAGGGAAAGCGAACAGAAGTACAGGGCATTGTTCGATAAAGCAAATGATGCGATCTTCATAGCAGACCCATCCACTGGAAAGATAATCGACGCAAACGAACAGGCAGCAAAACTCCTGGGATTGCCGCTGAAAAAGATAATTGGCATGCACCAGACCAGACTGCATCCGCCTGATAAGGCAAATCTATATGCAAAGAAATTCAGGGATCATATCCAAAAAGGCCATGCTGCTGATTTTGAAGCAGAGGTCATCACAAAAAACAAAAAAAGAATTCCTGTATATATCAGCGCAAGCGTTATAAAGATAGGCGGCAGGGATATCATACAGGGAATCTTTAGAGACATATCAGACCTGAAAAAATGATAAACATTCCCAAAAATTCAGCTTCGATCATAGTAAGCCCCCCTCTGGAGGGGAAAAAGGAGTTAATGTTCCAGCTGATAAGGCGCGCGCTTCAGGATAAGGAGCCAGTCATATTTCTTTTGACAGATACATCCCCTGAAGAGATAAAAAAAGAGCTTCTTAAGAGCAAGATATATTATGGAGCAAAAAAAGGCCTGTTGAATTTTATTGACTGCTATTCCCAGCAGGCTGGAAATGATGTTTCAGATACTAAAGATACAAGAAGGATTTCAGGTCCCCTTGCATTCAACGAGATAAGCATAGCCCTTGCTCAGCTGGAGAAAGACCTGTTCAATACAAGCAAGAGCCACACTATAATATTTGATTCCCTGTCAACCATACTTATGTATTCTAATCCTCAGATGGCAGGCAGATTTCTCCAGATATTGATAGCAAAGATAAAGAATGCTGGCGGCTCTGTCTTATTTACACTTGAAGAAGGAATGCATAACAAGAAAGACATGATTACAATAGAGCATCTCATGCAGGCTATAATCCATCTGAAGCAGAAAAATAATAAGATCATGATAAAAGCAGAAGGCATCAAGGACATGGAGGGGTGGAAAGAATTTAAAAACCAAAAACCTTAATAAACATTGTGATGCATTACCAATAACTTTTAAAAACATATTTTTTCATATCAGTATAATTACATTTAAAAAACAACCAAGACAAGATGGAAAGCAGGCAAAAAGTGATCATCGCAGATGATGAAAGAGCAGTACGGGATCTGCTGGAGACCATATTCAGCGAAAGCTATGATGTTAATACAGCATCTGATGGAAAACAGGCTCTCGATACATACCTTACTTCAGGGGATAATTGTTCTCCTGCAAGAGCAGTCATAACAGACAGGCAGATGCCTGGGAAAGACGGCTTTTATCTTGCATCTGAGATAAGAAAATATGATCCAGATATCCCCATTGTCATGCTTAGCGGAGGGCTTTCACAGCAGGACATTGAAAGGGCATACAGTTCTGGAATAACACATATAGAACAAAAACCCATAAAAGATTTTATAGAGTTCAAATCAAATATAGACAAACTTGTATTGGATTATCTTCGATAATATTTCTTTTAACCTGTAAAAATCTAATAAAGAATTTAGTCTTGTTTCTAAATAAGCCTGAACAATCAAAATTTCTAAGATCTGATTATGCCATACCCGATCAATCTAAATCTTGTTCCGATCCTTCTTGAGATAGTCACTTTGCTGCCTTCTTTTGCACAGACAGGCCTTTTTAGCATACATTTAACTTTACCTTTTTTTGAGCCTGAAACTATACCTACTGTTGCAGAGGCATTTACATTAAGCATAAGGGGTTCATTTATAACTATGGGCTTTACTTCAACATCTCCTTCAACTCCTACAACCCTTTCAAGAAGGTGAATTTCAAGCTTAAGCTCGTCCCTTACAGGAGGCATCTTGCCTTCCAGTCCTATGACATTACCTGCCAGGCTGTCAGCTTTTACCACAGCTGGATCCAGTGAAGTCATTACCCCTACTGTACCTCCGGGAGACGCTTCCTTGACTTCAGTTCCTCCTGCTTTCAGTCCTGTGATTGCAGTTTTTATAGGCTTGTAAACTTTTTGATTTCTTTCTTCTACTCCTAATCCTGGTTTTATCTCTATATCCTGCTTTACCTTAAAAACTCCCTGTTTTATAGCACCTCCTAAAACTCCACCTTTCAGGTCATCTGCATTCAATCCAGGCTTGTTTATATCAAAGCTTCTTGCGATAAAAAGCAAAGGTGCCGCTTCCGGGTCCCTCTTAGGGGTAGGAATAATCTTTTCAAGAGTTTCTATAAGTACATCAAGATTTACGTTCTGCTGAGCAGAGATAGGTATTATAGGTGCATCTTCATAATCAGTGCCTTTTACAAACTCTTTTATCTGCTTGTAGTTTTCCATAGCCTCTTTTTCACTTATTGTGTCTATCTTGTTCTGGACGATAACAACATTCTTCACACCTGATATCTGCAGAGCCATAAGATGCTCTTTAGTCTGAGGCTGAGGGCATTTTTCATTTGCTGCAACAAGCAGTATAGCTCCATCCATTATAGCTGAACCTGAAAGCATAGTAGCCATAAGACTCTCATGGCCGGGAGCATCAACAAAACTCACTCTTCTAAGCAGTTTTGCTTTTCCTCCGCATTCGCATTTTTCTTTAAGTCCAAATTTCTTGCATTTTTCGCATTTGTAGAAAGATGTATCTGCATAACCCAATTTGATAGTTATGCCCCTTTTCATCTCTTCAGAATGAGTGTCAGTCCAAACTCCGCTTAATGCCCTGACTAATGTAGTCTTTCCATGGTCTACATGCCCTACCAATCCTATGCTTACTTCTGGTTGTATCTGTTTTTTTACCATAAGAGTATTCCAATGATCACGAATATAAGCCCAAGCAGTATTATCCCTGCTCCGATAAGCCTATATTGCGGCTGGGCTTTTATCTGATCTATGATATCATCTAGCTGTTGCTTTATATCCATCTTATTCTTTCTTTTCAGAAGATTCCTCTTCTTTTTTTGCTTCTTTAGGCTTTGTTTCTTGCTTTGGTGTTTCTTCCTTCTTTTCATGTGCTTCTTTTTTCTCTTCAGCAGGAGATTCTCCCTCTTTCTTAGCTTCTTCAGGATTTGCCTCTTCTTTGCCTTCAGCTTCTCCTTCTTTCTCTGTTTCCAGCTTCTTGGCTCCTTGTTTTGTTATCTTAAGGTTAATCTGTACTATGCTGCTGTTTATTGTTTCTCCGCAGACAGTTTTCCTTCTTTTCATTCCTTTTCTGCCTCCTCTGAAACCTACGCCCTTTCCAGTCAGTATCCTTTTTCTTGCACCTGAGATACCTTTCCTCATAGGGAATCCGCAGTTGTCGCTTCCTCCTGAAATCTCAAATTCGTATCCTGTCAGGTCAAAAGCTTCTCCTTTGACTTTTTCTCCTATCTTCTTTCCGATAAGGCCTTTTGCTCCTTCATCTGCTATAGCTTTCTGTATGCATTTGCCTGTTTTTGGATCAGCAATAACAAGTTTAAATTCCATCTTATATACCTCCCGAGCTTTTCTTAGTGTAAAGCTCAGCTGAGAATAATCATTAAATAACCCTGCTTATTTATAAACCTTTGGTAAATTTTATATAAAACGAAATATATTTAAAGAATATTCAGTATTATAATATAAAAAAGGTGTTTTAGGTTGTCTGCTTCAGATATATTAAAAGAAAACGATTTTAAAGAAGAGGTCTGGGAAGAGAAAAAAGATCAGTTTCTCCCTACTGGCTATCCTGCTCCGCTTAAAAGATATAAGGTTGTCTGGGAAGCATTTAATATGAACATGGAGGAGGCATATTTCTGGACACTCAACCATACTCAGGACTTGGGTTATCATAAGATAGACAAGACAGAGGATATTTTTTCTGCTTCTGAGAATTCTGCTTTCTTCGGCGTTTCCCAGCAGAGGATAGGCCTTCAGCAGGACAAGGTCAGCCAGTATCTTGCTACCATAGGAAAGATGACAAAAGAGCTTTTCCAGCTGGTAAGAGAATTAAGGATAATAGATGAGAGGATGCAGTACTACAGAGAAAGCATGGGCTATGACAAAGACGGTAACTATACAGGAGAATTCAAGGAAAGTTCTGAGATAACACTGAAAGGCATATATATAGACATGGTGCAGGGAGGCTCTAAAAATCCTGCATCTATCTATGGTATGGCAAGAGAGGTCGGTTTTACATCTTTGCCTGACTTGTTTTTTTCGACACATCCAAAAGACTCAGGCGAAGTTGAAAAGGTTGTAGAGTCTCAAAGAGGCGGCTTTAACAAGAAAGTAAGAGTTGTATTGATAAGACATCTTAAATCATATCTTGTCTGGAAAGAAAACACATTCAAAGAGCTTAAGACAAGAAGAACATTCACATTAAGATATCTAAGACAGCATTTTGATATAATAAAGATGTATATGCAGTGGGTAAGGCCGTATCTAAAACATATTAAAAGGCTCACTATGGATGAAGATAAGATGCTTGAGCCTCAACTCATATCAGCCTTTGAAGGAAGTATGCTTGAGGTTGAATTTCTTGCATATAAGTTTCCTGTAGATCAAAAGACCACAAAAACAAACAAGAAGGTCTATGCATGCATACTTGCAAATTTTCTTTACACGACAAGGCCTTCAATGTCTTTTCAGCAGGAAGGTTATCAAAGAGGCCCTATCCATGTAGGAAAAGTCGAAGCTACTTTCAGGGCATATGCCTGGGACGATGATACTATCAAACGATACAAGAAGATGAAAGAGCAGCAGGATCTAGAGATGATGAAATCTATATCAGACTCTGTAAAGGCTGCAATGGATGCTCTTGGAGATGAGTTTGAGAGCTATCTTGAAGAGGCTGGAGAAGTTATAGAAAAAGAAGAAGAGGCAAAAAAAGAAGAGAAGAAAGAACCCGGCTTCATGGAACGACTGAGAGCCGAATTTATAGGCCCTAAAAAAGAAAAAAAACCAAAGGAAAAAAAGCCTTCCAAGGCAGACGAAGCAAAGAAAAAATCAGAACAAGGCAAGGCATCCAAAGCTGCAAAGATGGACTTGTTTTTAACTTTCAAGAATTTCAAGAAAGCTCATGGCATGGTCATGTGGTAAGAATATATCTGCCCAGAGATTGTTTAGGTTTGCCAAAATCACTTATGGAGCATGTAATGGTAAACCTATATTAACTATAAATTAAGATTTTAAAAAATAAAAAACATTTCAAAAATAAATCATGATTAAATTTTTCAAATCAAAACAAAAAACATTGGATAAGAACAAAACAAAAATCCAAAACCATCACTTTAATAAACTTAAAACATATCCATAACTTATGGCAAAAGACGAGCTTGAAGAGTTGAAAAAACTGTCTCCAAAAGAGAGGATAGCCAAGCTAAAAGAGATACAGGAAAAGGACAAGAAGGAGATAGAGCAGGCTCAGGAGCTGATAAAGGAATCAGAAGAGCAGGCAGAGAAAGAGGACGAAAAGGAAAAAATTCCCATTCCACAGGTAAAGTCAGCAGATATCGATTCATTGTTCAGCGCTGAAGAGAAGCAGCTTTTCATGGAAGTCAGGCTTGAACAGAAAAAGCAAAAAACAGAAGAAACTCCTGAGGAAAAGAAGGAGAAGAAAGAAAGTCTTGAAGAGGTGGCTGCTGAAGCCCCAAAACTTCCTGAAGAGCAGCAGGAAAAAGCCCATATCCAGTATCTTGAGCAGCAGAGCCAGAAGCCTGCAGATATGCTTTACAACAGGACCAAGGAGATATACAGCGAAGCTAAGGATAAAGGATATGTTTCCCCTAAGCATATGAACGAGCTGCGGGACATTGAGTATGCAACAAGAAAAAAGATGGAAGATATCGAGCAGGGAAAATACACAGACGCAACAAAAGAAGCTGCAAGAGACATGGTCATGACAGAACGAATCAAGAACTGGCTGGAAGATAAATACGAGTCAGGAACACTATACAGAAAATAATACTGCAGGAAAAGTTTCCAATACAACAAAATTTCAATCAAATCTATGGCAAAAAGTGACAAAGTCAATTTTCGTAATGATAGAACCCATTGGGCTGAAAAATAATCTTCAGCAAAGCTGCCATGGACGCATAGGTAGGATATTTAAGGACTAAGAACAAAAATAAAAAACATATCAAAAATGGTACAGTTCAGCAATTATATGACCCCTATGGACAGGGATTACGGCAGACCTACGGCTGAAGAGCCGAGTACAAACGATGCAGGTATCGGAGTAGGGGATATAGGTATGTCTGTCCCTATGGGCATTGCAGCTCAAAATGTACAAGGAGTAGATGCAAAGATGAGGGCAGGAGCAAATGCTCTTGAGATACAGTTTCCAGGAGCTCAAAGAGGCCAAAGAAATGCCCAGACTCCCGGCTTGTTCGGAAAGGATCAAAGACAGGCTATGAAAGAGCTTGCAGATATCAATGAGGTCAATCTTACAACCCATTCATCTTTTGGAGTGATGGGCCTGGCTGGGATGGACCAGCAGGGAAATTTTTCAGCAGACAACAGGAAGATGGCCATAGATGAGATAAAGAGGGCTGTTGAGTTTGCTGCAGATACAGCTCAGGGAGGATCTGTTGTCGTCCATACAGGAGAGTTCCAAAGGCCTGTTTCAGAGCAGCCGTGGGCAAAGAATCCTGACGGATCATATAAATTTAAAGCCCATGAAGAAGAAGATAAAGATGCAGTTATCAGAGTCGTGGATGACAGGACAGGACAAATTGTCCAACAGGTAAGAAAAGGCCAGACTGTCGCAAGGCCTGTATGGCTAAGAGCCAATAACGATTATGAATGGACAGATACAAAGACAGGAAAGAGATATCATGTCAACCAGGGAGAGTATATAGATTATGAAGGCAATAAGGTTTCCAGAAAAAACAGGGTTCCTGAGTATGACTCTGATTCAGGAAGGTTCAGGGTGGAGGTTCAGGATTGGACCTCTTTTGAGAAAGAAGCAAACGAGATCAACAAAGAGGAAGCCCGGGAAAAAGGACTCTCAATACAGGAATTCAAGGTCAAATATCCCGACAAGTACATCCATCCTGAAGAAGCATTTCTTAAGGCCACTCTTGAGACAAACATGGCCAACAGCAAGGGATGGGCATTGTATTACGGGGAGCAGTATGAGCGAGCTGTAGATACATTGAAAAAACTAAGAAAAGCAAAAAAATTCTATGAAGATCTTGAAAAGAACACTCCTAAAAGCGAGAGATGGAAACTCACAAGAGAATACAAAAAAGACCTTGAAAGATACGGGCTGATTCCCAGAGGATACGAGCTTCCCACTAAGATTATCGATGACCAGATAAAAGATATGGAAAGGACAATAGAACAGTCAAGAGAAGCCTCATCATCCCAGCAGGCTCAGGCAAGAGATGCAGAAGAGACTATGAGCCACATCCAGTCAGCTGAAAAATACGCTTTAAAGCAGTCATTCAGGTCATATGCAGAAGCAGGGATATATGCTTACGATCAGACAAGGGGAAAGCACCTCAAGAATCCCCTGGCTGTTACCATGGAAAACATCTTTCCGGAATCATATGGAAGCCATCCTGACGAGCTTAAAGAGCTTGTCATCAACAGCAGAAAAGAGATGACAAGGCTTCTTCATGATGAAAGAGGGGTTCCTATGGATGAGGCTAAGAAATATGCAAAAGAGCACCTTAAAGCCACATTAGATACAGGCCATATAAACACCTGGAGAAAATACTGGCAGAATGACCCTAAAAAAAGCATGAAACAGAATGATACTGATTTCAAGAAATGGATACTAGAGAAAACAGAAGAGCTTGCAAAGACAGACATTATAGGCAATGTCCATCTTGCTGACAATTTCGGCTATCAGGATGATCATCTTGCTCCAGGCCAGGGCTCAACTCCTGTAAAAGAGATGGTAGAGATACTGAAAAAGCACGGCTATAAAGGAGCATTGACAGTAGAACCGGGCGCAGATGCCTCTACTGATATGTCTGACTTCCACGGACTTATGAAGACATGGCAGTTGTTTGGCTCTCCTGTCTATGGAGCCCATGGCCCTGTAGGAAGGACAGATGTCCCAAAAGCAAGCTGGGGAGACATACAATATTCTTATTTTGGCCAGAACAAGCCGCCTTATTTCGTGTTTGGCTCATATTCCCCATCACAGGACTGGAGCTTATGGACTCAGACGCCGATGGAGTAGAAAGATAGGCTTTTCTAATATAGAAAGATATTTAAAATATACTTTTTAATTAATAATAAAATGTTTGAATTTTTCTTCGGAAATCCAAAAAGAAAAGCCTTTAAAGATTATAAATGGCTACAAGACCAATTAGCCAAAGAACCATATAGTCAAAAAGAACTGAACAATATCTTTGATGATATTAAAAAAAGGATAAAAGATCTTAACAAACAATCATTAAGATTATATCTGAAAGATGAAAACATAATCAAGAAATGTAAAAACTTAAGTCCAGATATACTGAACAAAAGAAACCTCAAGACAATAGAAGCGAGATTAAAAGGTTATGAATCAAAGTATATAAGAGTAATCTTAGATGATATAATAGAAGCAATAGATACAGCCAGGGAAATAGGAGGAAGCCCTTCTGAAATTTTTAAGAATTTTAAGCAGCTTGTAGACGAAGATATAACAACAAAACTTCCATCAATTATGAACAAGATGATTGAAGTAGATAATTTCTTAGAACACATCCATCTATCTCATGAAGAAATTGAATTTTATACTATGAAGAAAAGAGGTAAAACCCAAATCTTTCCAAATGTTGAGGTATACCTAGATTCAAATATTAATTACATATTAATTAAAATAAATAATGAAGTTGAGAAGCATATTATAACTGGAAGTGAAACTGCTCCAAATAATTGGTATAAACATATTAAATTATTGTTGGGTTTGAGATACAAGAATGGAGAAGCCCAATTTTCAGAATCTGTTTTTAATTGGAAAGAAGTTCTAGCTCTTGAAGAAAAAGCCCTTGAAAAATTTAAAGGGTATTTTAATCAGAGGAATAAAGAGTTTAGATTATTTTTCAAATTTGATAAAGACATTGGCATAACTGATATCAGACGTACAGGAGATTGGAAGAAAACCAAAATTATAGCAGTATGGTTCAAACCATCTGGTAGAAATTATGCTTATCATGGCTATCCAGCAGATTCCACAGAAGTAAGGATAGAAAACCAAAATTAATTTTGTTTAGATAGATAAACTAATCTTTGGTATGTTCCTAATTTATCAACATTTAATTTCTTGAAATAAGAATCAATCTTTTTTGTTAAATCAACAATCTTCTTTTTGAATACATCTTTAGAAACTTCATCATGGCAAATATCATTTATTTTAGAATCATACCAAATTAAAGAAATATCTTCTTCATCAGGACTTATTATAGCCAAATTTAATCCCACACCAGTATCTCTGCCTATTTGATAGCAATCATAAAATCTATATTTTTTCTCGTCGTCTTTTGGAAAATCAAAAAAGAGACTTTTAGCATTTTCTAAGAAATAATCATAATCTGGTTCTGGTGTCAATTTATCTTCTAATGTCGTAATAAGTGAATCAAAATGAACCAAAGGATGTGAATCAATAGCATATCTTTCTTTTCCTTCTTTACTATTACCTAAAGGGTATTGCCCGTTAATCCCTATTAAGGTATATCCGAAGAAAATAGCATTTAATGGGGATACTGGATTTTCTGAATCTTCAATCTCTTCTTTAATCTCCTCATCAGTTCTTTCAAACTCTAATCCAATCTTAAATCTAGAATCATCTTTCAGATAATTATCTAATGTAAATGTTTTAGTCATATCTTCAGTTAAGACTTCTGGATTTATAAAGCTTATGTTTTGTTACTATAAATAAGTAATAAAAATAACAAAGTTTTATAAATGGATTTTTCTTAACTGCATTATGAAATCCCCAGTTTACTTTGATTACCAAGAAAATCCTAAAATTAGAGTATATATGAATGAAAAATTAAAATCTCATAAAACATATACTAAAGGATTATATCAATTAGCTTATGCTGCTACTTTGGATAATATTATAGAGCCAATCGTAGGTTTGCCAGATCTGACAGGGGCTTATGGTTTGCCTGTTGGAGGAGTATTAGCTACTGATGCTGAAAAGGGACCAATCTCTCTCAATGCTATTGGGGGAGATATAGGTTGCGGAATTTCACTATCTCAAACAAGTATTCCAAAACAAGGTTTCTTTGATTCTAAACTCAATATCAATAAATGTCAAAAGGTTACCTCTTCAATTAAAAAGCAATTATTTTCCGACAAAGAGAGCAATCCTGAAAAACTTCTACTTAAAGGTGCAGAAGGCATATCTGATACAAAGGAAATGTTCAAAATAGAAAATTATGGTTCTTTAAAAATTAATAATTCAGATACAATTGATAAAAAATTGATAAAAAAAGCAGAAGATCAGATTGGAACCTTAGGAGGAGGAAATCATTTTATTGATTTCTTATACTGTACCGAAATTGAAGATAAAGACCTGGCAAAAAGATGGAATATAAATCCAGATAACATTCAATTTATGATTCATACAGGGAGCAGAGGCGTTGGAAGCTATATAAAAAATAAATATTCTGATCCGGATAAATATCATGATAAAATTAGCAGAATATTCCAGCCGAAAAAATTTAATTCTGAAAAAGGTCAGGAAATTTTTTATGCTACCAAGATTGCTTCTAACTTTGCATATGCTAACAGAGCAAAGGTAAGAGAAATAGTAGAAGAAGCCGTAGACTCAAAATCAGAACTTTTATATGATTTTATTCATAATAACATCACATTAGAAGATGATATGCTCGTTCATAGAAAAGGAGCGTCAAGTGCTTTTCCTAAAAGCCATAAAGGTAATGTAGAAACATATTTAGAAACAGGACATCCCATTATAATTCCTGGAACATTAGGTACTTCAACTTATATTTTAAGCGGAACAGATAAACTAAAAAATACTTTTTATTCAGTAAACCATGGAGCTGGAAGAAAATGGCCAAGGGGTTATGTAAGAAAAAAACAAAATCAAAAAAGATTTAAACAGAAACCTGAGAATGTATTTATAAATCTAAGCCTTAAAAATTATGTTGAAGAACTTCCAATCGTTTACAAAGATATTGATGAAACTATTAATACATTGGAAGAAAATGGCCTTATTAAAAAAGTTGCAAAACTTAAGCCTTTTTTTGTTTATTTAGAACAATAATTAAATTTTACTCCCTAACAACAATCAGATTCCCGCTTTCATATCTTTTAAGGCCTATCCTGAATATAAGATATGCTAGGAGAGCTATAAGAACAGTGAATCCAAGAAGTATCAAAAACCATTGCCAGTTGAAGCTTTTCAGTATACCTACTGGAATGCCTCCTACAAATCCTGCAGGGATTATTGTCAATAGAAGGAATCTGCTTAACCCTCCGAACAATGAAAAAGGATAGGTTGAAAATACGATTATACCAAGTTCTAATGAATTCGAAAGCGATTCTCCTTTGCCTATAAAAAATGACGATGAATTTATTATCAGTATGAAACTAGTATATATTATACTGCTTAATATTACAAGCACGATAAACAAAGGATAGTTTATAGGATCTATGGCTAACACCCCTATCAATATCCCAAATACAAGATCTCCTATCCCTGCATAATCAATCTTGACTATAGAATTCAACAGGATGCTTTTCGGCAGCACAATATAATAATCAAGTCCTCCTTCTGATATATTCTTGTGCAATTTTCTTGCATTATAGAACAAGGTTCTGCTAAGACCTATTGCAACTGAAACTACAGCCATAAGCATCATAAAATCCTGAAACATCCACCCGTTCATCTCTTTGAACTTGTCAAATAATATCCACCAGAATAAAAGGAGAAACACATTATTCAGGATCATAGATGTTGTCATGAATAAAAAATTAAACTTGTATTCCATAGCTGAAGCTAGATTAAACTTTATATTTTCTATAAGATAAGATATCTCCTGCTTAACCCCCATTGATGCTCACCTTCTTTATTCCTATTCTATATAATATTGAAACTAAGATTATCAGGACAAGTATCCAGGAAAGCTGGAAGAAAAATGTCTTTGCCATAAATTCTGGAGAGAAATCTACAAAGAGCTTTGCAGGATAGTATAATATCGCTGAAAAAGGAAGATATCTTGCAGGGATCTGAAGCCATAAAGGAAGGATATCAAGAGGAAAAAGAAAACCTCCTAGTATGAATCTCATCTTGTCATACATAAAATAAAGTCCAAAGACCTCTTCAAGCCAGAAAGCCATTATCGCTATACAGCAGGCTATGAGAAAACTTAATACAAATGAAAGAAATATAGAGATTATCCCGAAGAATACCCCATATATGTTTAGCTGGATAGGCCCGACAAATATCCAAGCTATAAAAACAGCTGCAGTAAAGATAATTGCCCATCTTAACAGAGCAAAACCTATTTTTGAGAAGAATTTTGCTGCAATATAATTATAGGGCTTGTTAAGTTGATACGCTATCTTCCCTGACTTTATCTCTCCTTCTATCTCTCTTATTATACCTCTTAAGGGCATAAACACAATGGACTCAGTTATGACTAGATACCATATCATCTGGGCAAGGGTAAATCCTGCTATGATATTCCTGTCCTGATACAAAACTCTCCATAATGCTATCAGGATCAACATTATCATGATTACAAGTCCTGAGCTGATAAAGAAGTCAATAATATATGCAAGAGAATTCTGCAGGTTTATCTTTCCGATATGATAATACTTGCCAAGAGTCATTTTTTATATATCATTTCGATTATCTCTTCTACAGGTGGATCTGAGATGACCATATCTGCTATATTGTATCTTCTTGTTATATGCTCAAGAAGCTTTTTTATAGAAATCTTATCAGTGTCTATCTCAAGTTTTGCTTTGTATTTCTTTTTAGAAATGATATTTACATCTTTTAATTTCAGCTCTTTTATGGGATCTTCAAAAAGAATATCTACAACCTTATACTTAAGATAGTTCTTTATCTTTCTTATGGTGTCGTCATAAACTATATTTCCTTTGTTTATTATGACAAGCCTTTTGCATATCTTCTCTACATCTTCCATATCATGAGATGTAAGGATTATAGTAAGTTTTTCCTTTTTGTTGAGATCTTTTATGAGTTTCCTTATCCTTTTTTTCGCTATAAGATCAAGGCCTATAGTAGGCTCATCAAGGAATAATATTTCAGGCTTGTGCAGCAATGAAGCTACTATCTCACACCTCATTCTCTGGCCAAGGCTCAGTTTTCTTACAGGCTGCTTTATGAAATCTTTTATCTCAAATATCTCTCCAAGATGATCCAGCCTTTTTCTGAACTCTTCTTCAGGGACCTCGTATATCTTTGAGAAAAGATAGAAGGTATCTATAGCAGGCAGATGATACATCAGCTGAGGCTTTTGGCCAAAAACAGTACCGATCTTATATGCTAGTTTTTTCCTTTCTTTCTGAGGATTAAGGCCCAAAACTTTTACTTTGCCTTTTGTAGGGTACATGATCCCTGTCATGATCTTTATCGCCGTAGATTTTCCAGCTCCATTGGGTCCGATAAATCCAACTAATTCTCCTTTCTTTACATCAAACGATATATTTTTTACAGCCCTTATCTCTTTATAGTTTGGCCTGAACATTGCTTTTAAGCTTCCTTTAAGACCTTTATCTTTCTGCTTTGCCTTAAAGTCTTTCACAAGCCCTTTTAACTCTATAGCGTTTTTCATATATTCTTTATGCATAAGCTTTATATATTTAAATATATTTATTATATTTAGATGCCATTTGACCCGATAAGCTCCTTTTTGACAAAAGCAAAGTGTCCCAACTGCAGTACTGAGATACATTGGGGCATAACCACCAGATACGACTCCAAACAGGACGCAGAAATCTGCAATGTCTGCAAGACAGTTTTGGGAAAAGAATAATAAAGAAAAAGATTATTCCAAGGTTTGTTTTAATTCATAGATATTTTTTTCTGATTCATATTCAAGCGCACAGATATATTTTTTAAGATTTCATATCTTTCTTTCCATAAGTATATAATGAAATGGATGGCCTTCAGTCTTTGCATTCACTTTCCTTATTTTCTTAAAGCCCATATTCTTATAAAAGTCCATTGCAACAGGCGAACTATGCACAATTACTTTCTTTATCTTTCTTTTCTTAGCAAGATCTATCATCTTTCTCATCAACTTTCTGCCGATACCTTTTCTATGATATCTTGCATTGACAAAAAGATTCTTGATTTCATTTCCTTTTAGCCCTACAATCCCTATGATGCATTCCTCTTCTTGCATAACATAAAGGTCTCTTACTTTTGTCAGTTCCAATATTTTCTTAGGAGACCTTTGACTGGCCATGAATTCAACTGTCTTCTTAGGATAACACTCTTTGAAAGTCTTTTTCATGGTGCTTTGGATTAAGTAACTGGCTTTCCTTGCATCCTTAGGTTTAAATTTCCTTATCTTCATCTTTCCTCATCCTTCTCCACCCTATGACATATATCAAAGATAGTATAAATATGTCCAATATCAATATAGCTGAAGCCAGCATAAATGCCATACTTAGGCTATAGATATCTACGACCCAGCCGAAGAAAGGAGCAGAAGCTACTATAGCTCCTTTTGTTGTAAGGTTGCTTATAGAGCCAACTGTTCCTCTGTTATGACTTTTAACATGTTTGTGGATATAGTCTGCAATGACAGGCTCAAACAATCCTCCTATAAACCCTATGATTACAGGAAATATCAAACCTATGGTCCAGCTAACTTTTGCCATGCCTATGAAGCTGAGTATCATGACAAGCAAAAGTATGACTAATATCTTCTTCTCTCCTAATGTCCTTTCTATGTTATCTGCATATCTTCCTCCGATAGCTGCGGCTCCGCCCATTGCAGCATATATCAGTCCAAAATAGACTATAGGTATGCCTATCGATTTAAGGTAAGGCTGGTAAAACAGGAATCCAGCAGTCATGACTGCAAAGATTATCGCAGAATAGGCTATAAAGAACCTTATCTTCTTATGTTTTGCAGTGAAGCTTGCAGCTTTCTTCAGATGATTCAGATAATTCTTTTCTCCATGCTTGTATCTTTTTGTATCAGTAAAGCTAAAAGACACCAAAAGTCCGAAAAAAGCAGGCACTGCTGTAAGTAGGATAGGAAGTCTTAAGCTATAGCTTGCCATAAATCCCCCTGCTAATGAGGCTACAGCAAACCCTATGCTGTTTATCCCTACAACTCTTCCGAACAATCTTTTAAACTTGCTTTCCTGGCCTAATTCTTTCAGGTTATCATAAAAGAAAGGCTCTCTTGCGGATTCCCATGCTGCAGAAGACAATGCAAGTATCATTTCAGCCAGCAAAAACTGCCAAAAACTATACCCTGTAGCATATATTATAAATCCAGCTACAAAAAATATGGTATTTCCTACAAGCATCTTCTTCCTTCCTATATAATCTCCAGCTATCCCAAACGGAACTATGGTAATCATCACTGTAACTGTATATGCAGATTCAAGAAATGCTATCTGCGTCATACTTAATCCATTGTCCTGCAGGAAAAGAATAAAGATAGGCACAGCAAAGAACATACTGCAGAATACCCTATACAGATAGAACTTCCAAATGTTCTTTTCAAGTTTTTCCTTTCTTTTCTTGGATATCATGGTATCAGTCCTGTTAAATAAGTATATAAGTTTGAGTCTAAATTATAAAATAATAACAAAAAAACATCAAGATGGGGCCTTGACTAGCAAACTCTGCTTGTCATCGGTAGAATTTTATTTTCCATCTTAAATCACAGATATGGATTTCTGTGAAACTATATAAAGCTTGTGAAAATGACATCCTCTGTGGGCTAAAGTCCACAGTATCCTGAGCATGTACATTTGATGGTCACATTGCCGAAAGGCATGCTTGATGAAAAGGCTTTTCAGCTTCTCAAAGGCGCTTCATCTTACTACTTTTTCAAAAAGCACCCCAAAGCTCGCTTAAGGTATCCAAGGCATAACATTTATAATATGTATTTCAATACCATGTTTATATGCAGTTTTTTCTTTATTTTTTAAATTTAAATGTAACGCCTGTTATCTTATTTATAAAGGTTTCGATTTTGTTATAACTATTAAGTAGTTAAAAAGGAAAGATTTATATAGTCTTATTTTTTATAGGATATATATGGAAAAAACAAATACATCCTTGGAATTTACAGAAATTGAAGGTATAATCACTTATGAATATGGCATTTCTTTAGAGAGATTAGGAAAAACTTTTTTTAAAGAGCCCATACTAATAACTGCTTTTGATGGTAATGGAGATGAAGACAAAATGTTTGAGGGACTATGCTCATTTTATTTTCCTCTCAACATAGGGCAAGGTGAAAAATTTGAAGGATCATTTGGAGATAGGATTATTGCTCTTGCGACAGGAAACCATGGGATATTAGAAAATTATATCCAAGATACTTTTGTAACTTTGCAAGATAAAAAAAACCTGAACAGCATACTAAGACAAGGAGAAAACACCCAAAAAACAAGCCTTTTTGATAATTATATCAAGAAATATAATAAAGATTATCCTATTGTAATGATCGGAGATTTGATATCCAACCAATAACTAGTTTTTTGATCAATGGTTAAAGATATTAAATTTTGGTGCAATCCTAATAACTAATTTCATCTTTCAGAAAAAGCTTAAGAAGGTCTCTTGTAGTGACGATTCCTATAGGCTTGTCATCCTCAACAAGAACAACGCTTGAGATGTCATATTTGTCCATCTTGTCTATTATCGTGTCAACAACATCCAGCTTTGAAGCAGTCACGATGACCTGGCTTTCAAAAGCCTTCACAGGCATCCCTATCATATCTGTCTTCTGACCGTCAAAAGCCTTTGAGCTGTTTCCTGACTTTCCAGAAACACCTTCCCTTTCTCCGGAATCAGAATTTCCATGCTTTAGTATATATTTTTCTACAAGATCTGTAAAAGTAATGATACTCATAAGCTTCCCATTGTCATCAACTATAGGCAGCCTGTCAACACCATTTTCCCTCATGACCTGCACTGCCTTGCCGAGCCTGTCATCTTCATAAAGGACTATAGGTTCAGGCGTCATTATGTCTGTAACGTGCTTGTTCCCGTCTTCAGTATTTTTTAGCTGCCTGATGACATCCCCCATATCCACTACTCCGACAACTTTCTCATCTTTGATCAAAGGAAGTATGTGAACATCAGCAGCAAACATAAGCCTTGCAACTTCTTTGATATCTTCATCTCCTTTAAGTACTGGTACATGCTTGACAACCTTATAGACTTTTGATTCAGAGGGATCTAATTTGCTCTTTAGAAGGAACCTTCTTGATGTAACTCCGATATATTTTCCAGAATCGAAGACAACAGCATTCTTGTCATGCATGGCCTTTAATCCTCCTATAAGTTCGGATATGCTGGCGCTCCTGTCTAAGCCTACAAACACCTCTTTTTTCAGTTCATCTGCTTTCATATTAATAGATTTTTATTAATAGCTTATATATAAACCTTTTTATTACAAATTTGTAGAATAGAGGTGAATAAACTTAGAGATCTATTTTATGGGTCTGGCTTATATCTGTGAGAATCATTGCTGGGTGTTTCGCATTTTATACCATCTCTAAGAAAACTCTCAAACTGTCCTGTTTCATATTCATCTCCTTTCTGTTCTCTTTGCTTTTTGCATCTCCTCTTGTATAGCTTTATGCCTGCATACAATAGAGCAACTGTCAATGCGGTGGAACCGGTTATCTCTACAGCGTTATCCTTGCAGAAATTTCCTATATGATCTACCAAGGTATTGCTTTCTCTCTGGCCTTCAAGTTTATATGATATTCCTGTAGGATCGTACATATTATAGTATAAGTAGGATTAGCTTATAAAACTTGGTTTATTATTTGCCTTTTGATAGAAGTTTCAAATCTAACATTTCTTTAATCTAAATATTCTAAAACAGACCTCTAAGTCACTTTTAGCCTATAAGATTGAAAGTTTCAATACTATGTTAAAGTCAGACTTTGATGCATTATTATTGAATGTCTGCCTATTGTAAATTATATGTCATTCTTAAAATTAAAATTTTCAATCCCATTTGTGTATCTTTTTGATAAAAAGCTGAATTAAAACTTTCAATCCCATTGATGGCACTCACAGCTTCGCTGTTCGTGCACAGTCTCAGTGCGATTTAATCTAAGTTCTGGCTTCGGGCTAATTAATTACTTTTTCAGCTAAGCTAACTTAGAACTCAATGAATTTACACTAAATCCAATCTTAGTGAAGCACAGAGCACTGAAACCTGGGTGGGAAAAAGAAAGATAGTTCTGCACCAAAAGGGGAGAAGATAACTGCCGATAGGCAATCTTCTTTGGGTATAGTAGCGAGCAAAGCGAGCGTTATCGATTATTATTAAATAATAATCGCAGGGCAGCTCTGTTAACCTAAAGATAATTATCGCAGAGCAACTTATTGATCTAGAGATAAGGATTGAATTTTTTAATGGACCCGAGCATAAAAAACAAACCTCAAAACCTTTAAACTATATACTTTTCCTTAAATTTCTTCTCCATCATCTTAAAACATTTATCAGCGATGGCCTTTAGGTTGATAACATCTTCTTCATTATATTCAACAAGAAGATCCAGATAATCCTTGTCTCCAGAGCCTCTGAACATCCTGTAAAGAAGATAAGGGTCTCCTGAATATATCTCTTCAACTATCTTGTTCCTTTTGATCCCAAATTCTTTCTCTATCTGTTTCAGCCCGCCTTTATAGCCCAACCTTGAACACAAAACTCTCAGGTCAAAAACAGGAACATCAGGAAGCAATCGCGGATATCTCTTCTTAAGAAAAGGAACATCAAACACAGCTCCGTTGAAAGTCACTATCAGCTTATATTTTCTTAACTCTTCTTCCAGAATATTAAAATCAAGATTTATTCCCTTTATCATTGTCTTTGTATCTATCCCATCAAACAATCCTACAACGATAACATCCCCCCTAACATTATCTACTTCTATATCAAGAAATACAGATTCATCTTTAAAAAAGTCATAAAGCCTCCACATCTCAGGTTGAGGTAATTTTCCGATAAAATAAGATGAATCAAGATCATAAAGAGATTTCCTTGCCTCTAAGATCCTCCTGTTATAGTTCTTTTTTCTGGAATTCTCTATCCCTTTTATTTCTGAAGTTTTCAGAAAATCATCCCACGAACCTGCCTGCTTCCAGATGTTCTCTTCTTTCTTCTTTCCGATCCGCTCTAAAAAGATAAAGCTTTTTCTTATCATAAAAAAAAGAAAATGATGTATTTTAAATATCTTTTCAGGGTGTTTGAACAGTGCAAATAAAAAGATTTATAAACAAAAAATACAAGCTTCATGATATGCTCCAGAATTATATCCCAGTATTGCTGAACAACCCTTATTCGAATTTTATAATCAGGACAATAATCGTGATAGTTGTTTTCTTTTTGCTGAAGATATTATTCAGCTTTTATATGTCAAGGCTGTCAAATAACCTTCTGAAAGAAAAAAAGGAGTCAGAAGAATCCATAAGAGCAAAAAAGACCAGAATATCATTTCTTAACAAGTTTATTTCAACAGTGCTTTTCTTGCTTGCAGTGTTGTTCATACTTTCAGGTATCCCTCAGTTCAAGACATTCTCCTATTCTTTGCTTGCAAGCGCAGGTATAGTTGCAGTTGTGATCGGTTTTGCAACCCAGAAGACCCTGTCAAATGTTATCTCAGGAATATTTCTGGCATTGTATGAGCCCTTCAGGGTAGGAGATAAGATAAAGATATTTGAAGAGTATGGGGAAGTCGAAGACCTTAGCTTAAGGCATACTGTAATAAGAACATGGGACAACAAGAGGCTTGTGATCCCTAATTCAAAGATAGATGAAAGAGAGATAGTGAATTTCAGCCTAAAGGAAGAAAAAGTACTTTGGACCACCAATATAGGCATAAGCTATGATTCTGGGATAGATAAGGCAAAAAAGATAATGGTGGACCTAGCAAAAAAGCATCCAGATAATCTTGCATTGTCTGCCCCTAAAAAGGAAAAAGAAAGATATATGCCTTTTGTACGTGTTACAGAGTGTGCTGACTTCTCAGTAAACCTTAGACTTTACTTCTGGTGTGAAGATGCATGGACAGCATGGAAGATGGGTTTTGACCTTACAGAATCTATAAAGAAAGAATTTGACAGGAAAGGCATCGAGATACCATTCCCTTACCGTACTATAGTATACAAAAAAGACCTTGAAAAAAAGAAAAAAAGATAGATTATTTCTCTTCATGAACTATCTTAAGAACAGTCATGAACAAAGCTATTATCAATGGCCCTATGATGACACCTATAGCTCCAAAAAAAGGGAGCCCTATCAGCAGTCCAAACAAGGTAACAAGGGGATGTATTTTTCCCAATGAGTTGAATATCTTCATTCTTGCTATGTTGTCTATATAGCTCACAACTATGGCTCCATATAAGAACAGCCCAATCCCACCATATGTATCGCCTGAAGCAAAAAGATATATGCTCACAGGAAGCCACACTAAAAATGCTCCGAGAACAGGGATTATCGCAGCAAAAGCCATTATCAGACCCCATAATGCTGCTCCCTTTACTCCGAATATAAAAAATCCTATGCCTCCTGCAGCTCCCTGTATCAATGCAACAAGAAACATGCCATACACAACAGTTTTTATCACTGTTTCTCCTTCATCCTGTATCCTCTTTTTTGCTTTTTCAGAGACAGGTATAAATGATTCTACAAACTTCAGGAAGTTTCCCCTGTCTATCAATGCAAAGAACAGAACCACAAAGCTGATAAATACACCAAGTACGAAGTTAGAAAGAAAATTTATAAAAGAGGGTATATATCCTGTAACCAGGGATACAGCTTTTTCTGCAATGCCTTTCAAAGAGTTTTGAAGGTCTTCCCCGCCAAGATACGGCTGAAAATTTTCAGGAGCGCTTATAAATTCAGTTATCTTTGGGATTATCTTTGTGTTCTCTATATAATTCACAGCCTCTCCTGACTGCACGACAAGTATAGAAGAGATTATCATAATTGGAACGACGACAATTAAAAGAGAGACAGCAACCGTAATGCCTGCAGAGACAAGATCATTTTTTATCTTTCTGCTTGTCCAGTTGAACAAGGGGAAGAATACATATGCAAGGATAAGTCCTGTCAGAATAAAAGGGATAAAATCCCATAATCCTATGATAAGAAGCAAGGATATAAACAATATAAACCATACAAAAAAATTTCTTTTTTCACTAAGCTTCATATTACCCCTCTTTTTTTGTATACAAAGATTTAAATACTATATAAATATTTGCATATGTATATAATAATCACTATGTCGCTTGAAAAATACAAAAAAAAGAGGGAATTTTCTAAGACACCAGAGCCTGAAGCAAAAAAGAAAAAGCACAAGAATCCTATGTTTGTCATCCAGAAACATGATGCAACCAACCTTCATTATGACTTCAGGCTTGAGATTGAAGGAGTTCTTAAATCATGGGCCGTCCCCAAGGGCCCTTCTCTGGATCCAAAAGAGAAAAGGCTTGCCATAGAAACAGAGGATCACCCTATTGATTATGCGAATTTTGAAGGAACAATACCAGAAGGAAACTATGGAGCAGGCACAGTCATGTTATGGGACAAAGGCACATATGAGAACATAAAAAAAGAGGACAACAAAGAAGTGCCTATGAAAAAAGCATACTCCAAGGGCCACCTTGTATTTGAGCTTAAGGGAAAGAAGCTGAAAGGAGGGTTTGCACTTACAAGGTTCAGGGAAGATAAATGGCTTCTTGTAAAAAAAGATGATGATAAGGCAGATGCAAGGGTCAATATACTGAAGAAAAACAAGTCTACTAAGTCAGGGAAAACACTTAAACAGATAGAGAAGGCTGGATAAGATGATTGAAAATATAATAAATATCCTGTTACTTGCAAAAGACATATTGATAGGGCCGTTTATAGATTCCAGCATATTGTGGATAGTTCTCCCATTGATACTTATCCTCATCCTTATCGACCTTTATTTTGGAAGACACCGCTCAGAAGAGCTTGGATGGAATTCTGCATTCAGCAACTCAATCTCTATGTTATGGATATGCATCATAATCTTCAGGTTTCTTTTTCAGGAATATGGATTTGAGATAACTCTCAGCCCGATTGCAGTAAAGGAATTTGCAATAGCAGGAATCCTTGCACTTTGGGTAATAGTGATACTGACTTTAAACTTTTTCCATATAGTTCCAAAGAAGTTTGCATTTATCATATCCTCTTCAAAATCAGTATATATAACTGCTTTCATAATCATATCTGTCATATTCGGAGATTTTGCTTTAGATTCCATTACATTGATAGCTTCGGTAATACTGTTGCTTATACTGCTTGTATTTCTCAACGCAGTGAAATGCCTCATTCCTATGACAAACGGGGCAAAACAAGCAGTAAAAAGAAAAGAGAATAAAAAGAAAAAATCCAAAGCAGGAAAAAAAGCAGCACAGACAAAAAAGGCTAAAAAGGCAAAAAAACGAATCAAAAAAACTTTAAGAAATGCCAGAAAAAAACTGGAGGAAAAATAAAACAAGATGTGATAATATGCCTGAACTTACAACATTCTTCATAATACTCCTCATAGGCCTTATCTTCTCAGATATATTCAAGAGGCTGCATCTTCCTTATGTAACTGCATTGATAATTGCAGGCATAGCGATAGGTCCCCATGGTTTCAATGTTGTAAAGATAAATCAGGTGACAGAATTTCTCGGATCTATAGGGGTCATATTCCTCATGTTCATAGCAGGCAGTGAGATAAAGTCAAGCGTCTTCAAAGATATAAAAGAAAAAGCATTTGTTCAGTCATTATTCAATGGATTTATACCATTTATAGCAGGAGCAGCTATAGGGTATTATTTTACCCATGATATCCTGGCAACCCTGATACTTGCAACAATCTTTGTATCCTCTTCAGTTGGAGTCATAATTCCCTCTCTAGAGTCTTTTGATCTTGTAAAGACAAGACTTGGGGAGACCCTGATGGCATCTACAGTCATACAGGACATAACAAGCCTTCTTCTTCTTGCATTGATATTACAGAGCACGAATCCTATAACATTCATTCCTCTTTATCTATATATCCCTCTTTTGCTGGGCATAGTCTGGCTTCTTAAAACGATTGTTCCCAAGCTTTACAGGCTCTATCACAAGGGACGGACAAGAAAGGACCTTTTTGAAAGTGAATTAAGGTTTGTATTTGTAAACCTTATAGCTATTGTTGTATTGTTTGAGATACTTGGATTGCATTCAATTGTTGCAGGATTTATAACCGGGATGATATTGACTGATTCGATAAAGGGAAAGCTCAAGCAGAAGATACATACCTTAAGTTATGGCCTTTTCATCCCTGTATTCTTCTTGGTGATAGGGCTGCAGATGGACTTGTCTGTGTTCTATGAAAGATCCTCTTTTCTTTTGATATCTTCAATAGTCATCGGACTTCTTTTTTCAAAGATAGTCAGCGGCTGGCTTGGTGGAAAAGCGAATAAGTACTCAAACAGAGGAAGCCTGCTTATGGGTTTTGCATCAATCCCTCAGCTTTCAACATCATTGGCAGCAGCATTTGCAGCTCATGAGTTCGGCCTGCTTTCAAGCGATATTATCTCAGGCCTGATAATCCTTTCGATCATAACAACACTGCTTGCACCTCTGCTTGTAAGACTGGGCCATTATATAAGCACACCAAAAGATTTTGAAGGTGAAAGATGACAGTCTGGTTCCATGATCTTAGCTTATTGATGCTTGGATTGATAGGTCTTGTTATAGGTACACATCTTGTGGTCAGGGGAGCGTTGGATCTTGCAGAACACTACAAGCTTTCAAATGTTTTTATTGGCCTTACTATTCTTGCTATAGGCACAGATCTTCCAGAGCTTATAATAGCCATCGTAGGCTCTATAAACAGGCTTGGAGGAACAGAGTCTTCAGGCCTTATTCTTGGAGATGCTATAGGAAGCAGCATAGTGCAAATAAGCATTGTCCTGGGGATTGCAGGTCTTTTCGGTTTCTTTACCCTGACAAAGAAACAGATAAAGATAGACGGTTCTGTCATGATAGGCTCTATAATCCTTTTGTTCCTTGTAGGCTATGATGGAAACATAACCCGGACAGAAGGAATATTTCTTATCATAGTATACCTCATCTATTATCTCTCATTATACAGGGAAGAAAAAGTAAATGAAAAGATAAAAAGGGCGCCAACAGTTCACCTATTCTGGGACATTGCATCTGTTATAGGAGGGATGGTTGTTGTGTTATATACTTCAAATATAGTTGTTGAAAACTCTGCAAGCCTTGCTATAAGCCTTGGCATCAGCCAGGCTCTTATAGGTGTTCTTATAGCAAGCTTAGGAACATCCCTGCCCGAGCTTTCCGTGGCTATAGGTGCAGCTTTCAAGGAAGCTCCTGGCCTTTCGATTGGCAATCTTATAGGGAGCAATATCTTTGACCTGTTGATCCCCATAGGTACAGGTGCAGCTATTTCAGGACTAGTCATGGAAAAAAGCTTATTGTTTTTTGACATTCCTGCACTGCTTATAATCTCTCTGGCTGTACTGCTTTTCTTTATAAGGAAAAAAGGACTTCAGAAAAAAGAAGCAGCAATACTTATAGGCCTGTATGTATTTTATGCTATAATCAGGCTTGCAGGATTTATGAATATCACCGGCAACCTGACAAATGTATGAAAAAGAATAATCCTATCTTTTTAGCTTATCCATCTGTTTCTCTGTTTCCTTAACAACTTTATCCATAGTCTTTACAGCCAAGGCAGGATATTTTCCTATCGCAGTCTCTTCTGAAAGCATGACTGCGTCAGAGCCGTCAAGAACAGCATTGGCAATGTCACTAACTTCAGATCTTTCCGGCATCTTAGAATGCATCAAAGAAAGGAGCATCTCAGTTGCAGTTACAACCATCTTTTTATTTTCATTGCATCTTTTTATTATCAGCTTCTGAGCCAGAGGCACTTTCTCAAAAGAGATGTTCTTTCCAAGATCTCCTCTTGCAACCATTATCCCGTCGCTTTCCTTGATAAGAGAATCAATATTGTTTATGCCTTTCTGTGTCTCTATCTTTGAGATTATCTTTATATCCCTTGGAGCAAACATCTTTCTTATCTTCTTTATCTGGCTGGATGTCTCTGCAAACGAGACAGCAAGATAGTCAAATTTCTTATCTTTAAGCCAGTCTACCATCTTCAATGCCTTTATGTCAAAAAGTATTCTGCATCTTATCTTCTTCAGTTTTTCAGAAACCTTCAGATGCTCATCGACAGTCCCGTATTTTGTATTTATCCTGCCTATGTCCATCCCGGTTTTTTTCATCCTTCTTAGTACAGGAAGGCTGCTGCTAGAAGGCCCTATTGTAGCTATTATATCTGTTTTCATCAAAACACCCCCGATGTTCCAAATCCCATGCCTGCAGAATAGTCAAAGAACTCTAATAAAAATGCAGCGATCGCAACAGTCATTATTATCTCGGGAATCATCTTACCTCTTTTTATTGGATTTAAGCTTTTATGTTTATATATATTGCGGTTTGATATTTTTAAAGCAGATTAAGTTATGGAATAAACAGCTTGTGTTCAATAAATAGCTACCATCCGGTAAACCATAAAATACATATAATTGTTTTGATACACAGGATATATGCTAGATAAATATGTACTAATCTATTATAATGAACATGGAGATAAAGAAGTTGTCGGCGGAATGAATATCAATACACGAAAAGACGAAGCCCATCCTTTCTCTTTGGAAAAAGCAATTGAACACTTATTTATTCCTATGAATATTAAATATGCTATGCAAAATAAATTTATGGGGGCCTGCATACGACCAATAATAGATAAAGAAAAAGAAGAATATGGAAGCCCTGTTAAAGTGTATAGACTTACATGGAAAGAAATAGTCTAATTCTATCGTTAGTATTGGCGAACTATTGTACTACATTTATAAAAAAACTATCAAAAAGATAAATGAGAATTGAGCAGATTGCGAACATTTAAAATAATACAATTAAACAAAATAAAGACCATTGAATATTTCATCTATAAGCCCATGTTCAAATATAATATCTTGGTAAAGATTGCAGAGAATAAAGTCAGATACCTTATTGCAATATGGCACTGGCCTGTCGCAGAAGAGTTGTAGAATTGTCTTATTGTGATTGAATAAAATTATGAGTATAGTTTCTCAATAAAAGCATCAATATCATATGGATTACTTTTCTCTTTTATTTCGGTTATGGATGATTCTCTGATCCTAAGACTCACTTGATTTAAGATAGAGAGAGTTCTCTCTTCTAAAGGTTTATCTGTCAAGATATATTTATGAATATCCTTCAACGTATCATATGAATAGTATTCTATGAGAGTTCTATTTGATTTCCCCTTTTTATCCTCCATACGTCCTATAAATTTAAACAGCGTAGCAGTACGGCTTAACCCGCCCTTAAACTCTAAAGCACGGAAGGCTAATTATAGATCTGTTAATTTTTCATTGCTTTCTTCAAAATAAAGAAGAGGCGTATCCCAGATGTAATCATACTTATACACATAGATATCTTTGTTTTCATTCATTTTGAAATTATGTTTATCTGATTTATCAGAAGCCATTATAATTCAATATAATAATTAATTATATAAAGATTTCTATGTCAAAATAGGTATACCAAAGAATACATATATCCAGGTATATCCACGACACAAGAAATTATCGATATATTTATATAATGTGGACTCTTATTAAAAACAAATCCTTGCGAGGAGGAATGTTATAATGTCACAAAAAGAGTTATTGGAATTATTTAAGGAAGAAGATAAGAAATATAAACATCATCAAAAGCAAGAAGTCAAGAAGGTAGACAATCTTTATTCTGATTTTTGTGAAAAAGTCTTTGATACGCATAACGTAGAGGACGAAACAGAGAAGAAAATCGGTCCTTTTACTGTGAAATATAAAAAAACAACTGCTGAAATTGCCAGAGACTACAGCTTAAAGAATATTGTAGAATGGAATAACAAACTTGACAAAGGATGGAAGCTAACTCAGATTGCTGGAGAGGCTTCAAATCTTGATTGCAAAGTGCGAGGGAGTTTTCCTGAAAAATTCGAAATGTTATTTGGAGAATGTACTCATAATGATGAGGAGATCATTCATGAGCCTAATAAAGATGTTCTCAAAGTTGTACGATCATATTTAAATGCTTTAGACAGAGGTGCAGATGTTTATATCTCTATGGGGCCTTTTGTATGCCTTTATCCAAAAGAATGTCAAGAAACAAATGACTCATTTGAAGTACATTCATTATTGATAGCTGATATGATAAATGCTCAAAAGAAGCGAGGCTTAAAAGGTGTTATAGATAATTTTGAGAACGATGACATCCATTCATTTAATTTTCATGTATCTCGGTTCAATATACCTGGGCATATGAGACTGATAGAGTCGCCTTTTAATGATTATTTTGCGCTCCATTATGAAAAACCGCATTCATTCAAAGAAGCTATTAGAACAGACTCTTCACGAGAATGGATAGAAATTACATCCAAAGAAAATGTTTCTGTAAATGATATTAAAAGAATAAAACAGGATTTTGGGTTAGTTAAGCATGCATGTAGTCGTTTCTCAGACTACCTTAGCAATGAAAAGCAATGGATCCATAAGGGGATACAATATATAGGCAAAACTCCTCAACAGATACAAGAGATGAATGAATTGGAAAATTACTTCTCCTATCGCCTTAAACGGTTTAGCAGTTAATTTCTGAAAGTTATCCATGACAATATTCATTATATACAAACAATTATTTAAAAAAATCTTTTGCAGTTGAAAAGGTTATAAACATATATTAAATTTACTGTTAAGGTTCAAGGCTAATAGGACAAAATATAAAAATCTTACACTGAAAATTCAAAGATTTTGGGACCACGACTTTCTGATGAAACTTTTTGTGAGGATCTATTTCAAAGAACAACATGCTCAGTATGCAGCATCATAAAGATTCACTATTTATTGCTGCCCGTAGTACCCCCAATTCAATGGAAAATATTTCAGATTTTCTTAAGTGGCTTTCAGAATTCGGAATGGAATAAACTAAACAAGATTAAGAAACATTTATTAAGTAAAATCATAAAATGGCACATTGTGACTTAAAAATACTAAGACTTAAAAAAATAATGGAATATTATGAGAAAGAGTCTATTTCGGAAGTTCTATATGAGGTGTGTCAACGCATAAATGAGATTAGTAAATCAACGGAAAACCAAGTTGAGACTATTGCAAAAGTCTGCCATGCTTTCGGGATAAAATACCTTAAACTTAGAAAAGGATTTCCATTTGCAGGATTATTAGTTGAGAGAAAAGGGCTAATTACTCTTTCTCCAAGCAGGCCTACATTGTTAGGGGGCTATGATGCTTTATTGAGAGATAAACTACTTAAACAAAAGCAGGAAATATCCCCAGAGACCATTTCGGTTTTAAGCCTTAAAGAGCGTTATGTCATGTCACACGAAGTTGGACATCTTTTTTTTCAAGAGGCAGCTCCTGAAACCGATGTCAGAGAACCCTACAAGGTAAGAACTCAATTAGGTGAAAATATAAAAAGCAGGTCACAATATGGCAGAGAAGAATTATTGTGCACGTACATTGCTGATTATCTTTCCGGACCAGTTAATGAAGATGTTGATAATTTTGTGAAGCCGAAGAGAGAGACTATAGACAGCGAAACCATATTTGGAACTGAAGATCTTGAAAAAATCATAAATTCGATGAATAAAAATCAATGGCTATATTATTCAGTCTTTAATAATATCTGTGATAAATTAAGAAGAATCGATAAAGATGAACATATCCTGGCTCTCGCCGGCAGATATACAAAATATACATTTCCGAAAGGACAAGATCATAACAGATTAGATAAATATGTTGTTGATGAATCAGAGCTGGATAAGAAAGGATGGTATTGGAGATTTATGCCCATATTCGGTGCAAGTTTCTGGGCAAGATGGTTTGGTTGTTTCGTACCAAAAACAAAAAGATTGATCACTTGTAATCACGAGAAAAACTTTGAATCAATGTATCCAATGGTTCAACCAGTATCCATCATTAAGGAGCTACTTGAAAATAAAAATACAGATGATCATCTATTTGGGCACTTCCCGGAAATTATGGGATATGCATTTAATAAATATCCTCTTCTTTTAGTAAATGAGGAAAGCATTGGAGAGATAGATACCATAGATAAGATTGTTCATGTCTCCAAGCGATTAGAAAAAGGCAATATGAAACAGGTGAATTATTCAAAAGGCATACACCTGCTGCATTTTACATTAAACAAAGAATTTATCTCGAAAAATATCGAGAAAGCAAATGATAATATTTTGTCTGCGTGGTATTAGATCATGAGTAGATAAGAAAGAAGATTGAAGAATTGGAAACTGGTTTGAGGATATAAATCTTATTGTGACACAAAGTTCCGAATCAAAGGGCTTTCAAGTGGAAGGTATCAGAAATTTGTTTTGTCATGGTGGATGGAAAATATTGCATGAACATATTGAGGAAGTTTGGAATTCAGTCTTGCATGTTGAGCCTGTTTATGTAAGATTATGTGACTATTATGATGTAAAATAGTAAACTATTTAAATATACTTATTCTTAAGACTTTAGAAATGAAAAGAGATAATTACATAAGAATTGTAGAACCAGAATTGCCAAAAAACAAAGATAACCAAGAAAGAAGAGCAGCCTTGGAACAATATATTTTTGATATTGACAAGAAAAATTATGTTAGAAATGGTTATCGTTTATTTGAATCTGGTTTTCAACATTGCAAAAAGACAATATAGCCCTAAAAGTGCATGTAAAAGATAAGAAAAGGCAGCCACCCTTCGATGATTGCCTTCTCTCTTGATGTTAATTCAAGTTATCTTACTTCTTGCCTGACAGCTTCTTTTCTTTCTTTGCCTTTGTTATGGCTGTCATAGGCTTTCTGAATGCAAGCTTGAGCCTGTACAGGGCCCTTACATGCTTTTCGCATATCTGAGGGGAAAATACATAAATTCTCCTTTGTTAACTCTGTTAATCTCTCAATTAAACGTTTAGAAACGAAGCTTTGAATTGGATTGATATTAGATTCGATTGTTGTTTATATTATGTTCAAGACTGTCCTTGCTTTGTTTGTGATCAGAATGATTAGCGGGTATATTATTTGAATAATCAGGCTTTATGCTCCTGTAAATTAATTTGGACATCAGTGGAACTAATTCAATATTATATTTGACAAGTTCTCTTGCTGTTTTGTATAATGTCATATGGATATAAATAAATTTTACTGCTTATAAAGCTTTCCATGCAATTAACAAACAAATCCCAGAAGTTAGTTCTGGGCTTTCAAATTAAGAAACTTCTATTAAGATATGAAAACATGATGTGATAACTTAGGTTATCATTAAGGCAAGAAAAAATACTTGTCAAGGGAAAGATATATAAACATGAATGCCTTACTTTCTGTAATGTCAATCGATAATATTGGAAAAGCTTTGAGGCTTGATGATGTTGTTGGAAGAGCCCTTGCTGAATTCGGCTATACTGTCACTGACATTAGAAGGCATTGGGAAGATGAAAAAGGGAAGATCGTAATAAGGTACTATGACAGATGCGAGCCTACATGGAATTATACGCATCATTCGTTTGAGATGCCTTTGACAGGGGAAGAATATGAGAATTATGCAAACGCAGCCCTGGATAAAATTGTTCCAAAACTAAAGAAGCATGCGCGCAACACTCGTAAAGAACTCTATCTGAAAGCTTATCCTGAATATAAGGAACCGTGTTATGCAGAGAAGATGTCTGGATGAATTTTATAACGGGCTTCTGGATGTAGCAGAACAGTATATTGAAAAAGTTGCCCATACTCACTGCCTGACAGATTTGTATACAATAAAGCTTCTTCAGAGAGATTTTGATGAGATCGTAAAGGTTTCTTCTCGAAAGATAATGCTCTTAAATTCATCTCAGATATCACATGTTCTATCAATGGCTGCTCCAACAGCTCCAAAAAATAATGAAAAAGGGATAGCCATATATGCATAATCTAATGCATCTGATGCTGGACAATCAATTTTATAAATGACAAGGAAATTATTGTATTATGAAAACTTACAACCTATATAACATGATCTCCCGCTTTTACGACAAAGCTGTTTCATCTCCCTTTTTGAGACGAGTCAGGTCTCAAGAAAAAGATACTTTATCACAGATACTAAAAGAACACATTCTTCCCTCAGATATAGTACTTGAAATTGGTGCTGGTACTGGTGATTATACAATATTATTGGTAGAAATATCAAGAAAAATAACTGCTGTAGAGTTTTCATCTGGAATGATGAAACAGCTCAGAAATAAGATATCCAGAACAGATAGGATTTGCTTTGAAAAAAAAGATGCAAGGAAGATCAAGTCTTTTGATGGTTTTGATATAATTGTAGGGATTGGTATAGCTGAACATATCAATTTATTTAAGGTCCTTTCTGTATTTCAAGGTTCTAATGCAAGATTGGCTGTATTTACAATCCCAACAAAAACCTATAGCGGACGTTGTATGAGATTATTTTATAATTTATTTGGGGTGCCTTGCAGATTATATGAGAAAAAAGAAATATACAGTAAGCTTTCGATTTATAAGGAACTTGACGTGAGGATATATGATATTAACGATAGAAAATATTGTAAGCCTCATACAAAAGTAGTAGTTATCAAAAGACAGCCTGGCAATTAACAAAAAAAGCCCAGAAGTTAGTTCTGGGCTTTCAAATTAAGAAACTTCTATTAAGATATGATGCATTTATGTCGATCTTTAAAAATAGAAGTTTCTTTGTTCATAGGGATTTATATTTGTTTATAAAAAGTTGTTGATAGTGTCTATTTTTTATTTATAATAATGAACTTTAAATTCATGTAGGGAAAAAGACAAAGATGTATATCCATGACGCAAGAAATTATCGATATATTTATATAATGTGGACTCTTATTAAAAACAAATCCTTGCGAGGAGGAATGTTATAATGTCACAAAAAGAGCTTGCTAAAAGATTGGAAAACCTATCTACGCAATATTCAGAAGTACAAAAAGAAGAAGAAAAGAATGTTAATGGATTGTTCTCTGATCTTAGTGAAAAGATAAAAGAACAAAGCGAGAATGCTCTTTAATATGGTCCTTTCTTAATAAAATATCACAAAGATTCTGCCAAGAATGCAAAAAAACATTGTGTAGATAGTATCGTAAAATGGAACGATAAACTTCAAAATGGCTGGAAATTAACGCAGATTGCAGGTGAAGCTTCAAATTTAGATGGTAAGCTTGAAGGCCCTTGTCAGCAAATATTTGAAGCCTTAGTTTCTCCCAAGGATGAAGCGTATCATTCTGATATGCCTGAGAGCATAAAAAATGGTGCAGATGAAGATGTAAGGAACATCATACATTCATACATGAGAGCCCTCCATAGAGGCGCTGATATTTCAATAGCAATGGGGCCGTTTGTATGTCTTTTTGCAAAATACAGCACCCCTTTCATTCCGGACACTAATGATATAATAGAACAGCACCCTTTACTAATGGCTGATTTGATATTAACAGAAAATAAGTTTGGTTTTGAGCATATGATCAATAATATCAATAATGATAAATTTAGTACAATAAATTTTCATTACTCTCTTTTTCACATCCCTGGAGATATGAGACTCATACAGTCGCCAGATAATGATTCTTTCTTGCTTCACTATGAGAAACCCCATACATTTCACCAAGCTATTGATGATGATTCTACAAGAGAATGGATTGAAATTACACACAGGGGTAAAATATCAGTGGATGATATAAAAAAGATTAGAAAGGAATATGCTCTTATAGAACATGCTTTTACTCGTTTTGACGACTACAAGAATAAAAAGCAGCCCAGATATATTAAAGAAGGAGACGATTATATAGGTATGAGTCCAGATCAAATAAGGAAAATGGACAATCTTGAGAATTATTATTCATTGCAACTAAAATGGCTTAAAGAGTCTCAGGAGAAAGCAAGCTGACTATTAAATGTTTTTTCTGATAACAATTCACTTCTTCTGATGCTTATCGCAATAATATGTTGATCTTCCTCCTACAGTCATGTTCTTTATCTTTCCGCTGCATCTGGGACATTTGGCTGCTTTTTCATCATCACGAGAGACAGCTCTTCTCCTCCCTATAAGGTATCCTGAGGGAAACCTTTCCCCTTGTTTCTTTATCCCCATCTTCAGCACTCTCTTCATAGTAGAATACATTTTCCTGAGCTGTTTCTCATCAATGTTCTCTATCTTTTTCTTTGGATGTATGCCTTCCTGGAAAAGTATCTCATCTGCATAGATGTTTCCGATGCCTGCTATCTTAGACTGATCCATAAGAAAATTCTTCACAGCTCCTCTGCTGTCTTCTGCAAGTTCAACAAGCTCTTTCTTGTTTATAGAAAGCGCGTCAGCGCCAAGTTCTTTCTCTTCAATAAACTTATCAATGCTTTTTGCTATATCTATC
>WJJM01000045.1 GCA_014729675.1 Candidatus Woesearchaeota archaeon
ATACAATCAATTCAGTGAAACTGAGCAGTATATCTTGCGACAGGCAGAGCATCACGCTGCTGCCTGATATCTCAGGTCGAGGTCAATGACGCTGCCCAAGCTGGATACTGTGGGCTTTAGCCCACAGAGGATGTCATTTTTAGACTTAAAAACGAAAATAATTTAAATGGCTGTTAAAATCTATTTTATATCTCTTGTGGGGACGTAGCTCAGCCTGGGAGAGCACTAGTTTGTCAGCGTGTAATATGCTCATGCATTTAATGTCGCTGCAAAGTGAAACTGAAGATGCTCAGACTGACTGGTTTAGATCTGATGAGGCCTTGGCCAATGATTATCAGAGATCTAGGTGAGTGATGCAAGTAGACGTGCATCGCCCTCAATCAGGGGTTCAAATCCCCTCGTTCCCACTTTTTTCTTTAATTTTTATATAACTACTGATTCTAGAATTTCTGTAGCAAGAAGGTTGAACAGGACCATTACGATCAATGCTATTATACAATAAAGAGTTACACTGCTGAGAAGATTTTTCCCAAGAGAGTATCTTTCAGCCAGCTTATCTGAGCCGTTCTGTATGCCATTGGACATTATGGTGAGTATGTAGATTATCTGGACAACATATATGCCCACAATTATCTGGAAATAATAAGTAGGGATCCCGTCTCCGAACATATCAAGCAGGTTCATCTGACTTGGATTGGACTCTCCTGCCTGCACAACATTTGAAAGAAGAGAACTAAGTTTTCCTAGTATAGCTGTAACCATTGAAGTTATTCCTATAACAATGCCTGCTATCGCAGGAGTTAAGAACTTTATCTGAGACTGCATAGAAGAGATTATGTCCCCCATAAGGTCTTTTAGCCTTTCATTTACCTTATGTATCTCTTTTATATATCTGGAGATATTAGTCAGAGCCTGGGCAGCTACCTTTGGCCCTTTTTTCAGGGATTGCAGGAGAACTTTCATAGATGATTCTATGATTCTTGAAGGGAAGTTTTGTATAGCTCCTGTCCTCTGATTGAATATTGCATCTTTTACAGACATGCCCAGCCTTCTTATGTTTGAGTTTACAAGTTCAAAGAAATTTCCAGAGACTGTGTCTTTCATTATGTCTGCTACCTTTCCAAAAGCTATCTCTGCAGGAAGGCCGTCTCCAAGCCTGTTGCCAAGCTGAAACAAAGCAGAAGCAAATTCATCTTCAAGTTTTTTTGATTTTTCTCTTATCTTGATCACATTTTTTGATTTTAGTCTATAGTACAAACCAAATGAGAGGCTTATAGCAAGGATGAAACCAAGAGAAAGAATAGATGCTCCCATGCCGAAGGGTCCGATAAGCTTATCACTGCCTTCTGCGCCGCTCATCTTATATCCTAAAAGGCAGTATTTATATCCGCAAGGAGTTGGCTCATCTCCCTGGCCGCCTATACCTATATCAGGAATATCTGCAGTATGCATGATTATGGGTATCAATGCTATAAAGAAGAAGAATGCGCCCACAACAATACTGACAAGCAGAGGATTGATCTTGATCTCTATATTTCCAATCCTTATAAGGATGTTCCTGTATTTTTTTAGCTCTGGATTTGTCTCTGAGATATCTGTGTCCCCATACCCTGTCGGTCTTTTTGAGAGGATATTCTTCCCAAGAAAGTAAACGCCTATGGGCAATGAAACATTATACAGCATTGCAAGATGATACCATCTTACAGATGGCAGGAAACTTACTACTAATGGAAGTATAACCAGCCCCAGGATAGGGAGGATGACTCCAAGCATATGAAGCATAGTGATAGGAGATTTTAGATTATGGGCGTAATGAAGCATCTTTTCATAGGTTTCGTTCAGTATAACATCAAGTGATTTGTCCAGGAGGCTCAATCTTCTTTCTTCTGAAGGCTCGTATAATGAAGATTCTATAAGATGGAAAGCTTCTACAAACTCAATGTTCCATTTTCTCCATGTTTCGAGATAAATATCAAGAGACTCCTTTACTGACTCATATTTCTCTGTTTCAACATCCCATATTATCTTCTTTAAATCAAGTGAAAGAGGAGGGTCTAGGTGTTCTGATGCAAATTCTATAGCAGACTCAAGATTGGATGTATGTCTCATAAAAGTTACTACATAAAATATGCATATGACCATCTGGTTGCTTGCTTTCATCCTCCATGAATTGGAGATATAAAAAGGAAGGTTGTTCAGAACAGGGATCAATGCCAGCCCTACAAGCAGAAAAAATACTACAAAAAAGAATGAACCGAATATTGCAAAAGCTATCAATGATCCAAACAATATGACCAGGATTGGGGCAAGAAGTGCGAAAGAGGCTGCTCCTGAGGGAGTTATAGCCAGATGGCATATACTTATAGCTTCCCGCAGGTCTGGAAGCTTCTTCTTATCAGGTTTTATCTTCAATATTTTTGCACTAAAATTACATGCTTTTTCATATAAGGAAAGCCTTTTTGGAAGATATTCCTGCTTGAATTCTTTGTATTCTCTTGAAAAGATAGGCTTTTGTTCTTTCAGATCTGAAGATTTTACATCCAGCTGCTGCTCAAGCTTTTGCTTGTACTTTTTCATCAGGTTGTCTATATTTTCAGGAGGAGGCATTTTATCTTATATTCCTTCTTTTTATCTCTTTTTTCAGCCAGCTTTCCCATTCAGAAAATATCTTTTCACTGTTCAATGTTCCTGTCTTTTCTTTTATCTTTTCAGAGATGTCGTGAAAGTTATCGTTTGATCTTATCACAAAAGGTGCTTCTAATATATCCGGCATCTTTGCTTTTTTGCTTTGTTTAACGAGCGTTTCTTTTATCTTTGACCTCAACAGGACATTATCCCAGACAGCATCCCAGTTTCCAGCCCATTCTTTTACATTTGCCGCTATCGCCTTAAGAACATCTGAGTCTCCGTTTATCAGCTCATCTGTAGGCTGAAGTTGGTCTGTCTCTGCATCATATTTCATAAGATCTACAAATCCTCCTTCTGCAAGAGGATCGTTTTCCCACTGTTTCCTGACTTCTGTAATAGATGTTACACGCCTCCATTTATGAAGCCCATCTGGCGACCTTATAGGGTTGCACACTACAATTATATCGGTCGCTTTGAAAGAGGTTTTTGGGACATTTAAGTCATTTACAACACGATCAAAAACACCGTAAGGAGATTCTCCATGGATGGTCCCTGCAACTACGTTTGCCATGGCTCCCACCCTCATGGCTTCATATAATGCCAGGGCTTCTGAGCTCCTGACTTCTCCCACTATAAGCGCCGAATCACCCATCCTTAAGGATGTTCTTATACCCTCATCTGCAGGCACTTCTGAACCCCCTTTTGCTAAGGCTGACCTTACTTTCATCTGCTGAACATTATATCCCATATCTCTTAAAGGAGAAACCGGAAGTTCAAGAGTATCTTCAACAGTTATTATCCTATATCTTCTCATTATTTCAACAAGCATAGACCCAAGAAGGGAGGTTTTTCCTGCTGATCTTGTTCCTGCAACAAGGAATGTCCTTGTTCCGTCTATTATAAAACTTAGAAGGCCTGCTGCTAAAGGAGAGATCATCCTGTTCTTGACAAACAATGCAAGCGTCCATGGATCATCCCTGTGTCTTCTAAATGCATATGCAAGGCCAGTCGGATCCAATGGCTGAGATATTACGCCTACCCTTGCCTTTGCCTGAGGTATTGTTATCTCTGTATCCAGGACAGGATTTGCTTCATCCAGTGGCCTGCCTGAGATCATCCTTAATTTTGAAGCCCATGATTCAGCTTCTGTAGGTGTTGGAATTATATTTGTCTTGCAGTCCCCATATTTTGCATGCACTATAAACATAGGGGTCTGTCCCATAGGAGAATTGATAGTAACATCCTGTACTTTTTCATCCTGCAACAGCACTTCAATCAATCCAAATCCTACAGTGTATCTAACTAATATCCTTGTGAGTTCATCTATCTCTCCAGGGCGAAAATTTATCTGTCTGTATGTTACAAGCTCTTCTATAAGATCATGCCCTACATTATAGAAAACTTCTCTCATCCTTTCTGGCTGGACAAATTCCTGTTTTTTTGGCTTATGCTCAGCCATTATCTTTCTTGCCATGTCAAGGATATCATATTTTTGCTCTGAAAGTTTGAATTCAGGAGGCACCATATGGTACAGGGTCTGAACAGTATCTGGAAGATCAAATATTGTTATGTCTGTACCTCCCACCTTGTACGCACCTATCGTTTCTCCTTCTTCAGGATAAGAAGCCATAAGTTTTGTGAACATAAAATCTGGTTTTATAGTGGGCCTGAAGAATCTTCTGTAGATTGACCTGTCTCCAGGCTTATGGCCCTGAAGATATGGCTTAGCTATTGTTATAAGTCTTGTTTTCTCAAGGGTCTTCACAAGGTAATCAAGCAAGGAAATATATCTTTGCTGGCATTTGATGTGTCTTTGCTCAACTGTTTCTTCAAGCTCTATCTTTTCTTTTCTAAGCTCTCTCCTAAGAGATACATATGCTCCAATAGGATCTTCTTTCAACGTCCTTAATGTCGTCAATTGAGTTTTTGCATATCTTGAAGCAAACCATTTCTGACATTCAGGCGGCAGAGAATAATATGAAAAGACTTTTTGTTTTACTATCTTCTTGTATATGTCTGCTATCTCTGATAATAATTGGGTCTGATAATAGTCATATTCATAATCTCTTTTCTGTACAAAAACAATCTTTGTTACTGTTCCCACTTCAGAAAGTATCTCCATTGTTTTTGACATAACTGTCTTGTTGTTCTCAAGAGACGGAAGATAGGCAAGTTGCTCGCAATTTATCCTTAATATGGTCTCTTCCCCTTCCCGGATTATATCATACGAATATGGTTCATTTGCCATCTTTTTCCTCTTTTTCTTTCAAAAATTCCAAGGCAGTCTCTATAAGGTGAGACTTGTTCCTGTATACATTTTTTTCTTTAATCTCTGTGTCTATCCAATCTATCAACTTTTTTTCTACTGTAGCAGATATCGTCTTTTTAGACATTTTATTGTAAAATATATTTTATATTATTAAATTTATTTAATATTTTTATATATATTTTATAATATGTTTTTTTATTTAAATCTTTCGGATAGAGTTGTACCACTCATCCATACTAACACAAGTTTTTAAAACAAGATAAGATTATATTTGTTGTATGACTAAGGGAGGATTATTCGGGAAAAAGAAACATCCAGAAGCTGTTCCCCCTGCAGAAAGCATGTCTCAGGAGTTGTCTAACCTGAGTTCAAGGTTAAGGATGCTTGAAAGCAGGTATACTGATCTTGACAGGAAATTTGAACTGATAGAAAGCAATCTTTTGGGAGTTAAAAAAAGGATAAACAAGGAGATAAAAGTTTTTGATTCTGATACTGCTGAACTAAGAAAAGAGATAGATTCTCTCAGGGATAAGATTGAGATAATTATAAGCAGTCTAGAAAGGACAGCAAGCAAAGAGGATATAGATACAATAAAAAAATACCTGGAATTATGGAATCCTGTCAAATTTGCTACAAGAGAAGAAGTCGAAGAAATAGTGGATGAAAAGCTTGAGAAATGATCCACAAAGAAAACTTTATATAATACATTCGATTAAACAATAAAAAAGGTGATTATATGGCTTTATTCGGAAAGAAAAAAGATGAAGAAGAACAAACTCCTGCGGCAACAGGCGTGCCTGTTGAAAATGTCATACAGATGAGACAGCAGGGATTGAGCAATGATCAGATAATCCAGACACTTCAAAGACAAGGATATTCTAATTCCCAGGTATTTGATGCGATGAGCCAGGCTGATATCAAAAATACTATGCAGCCTTCTCCTGAGCAAGGGATAGCACAGCCTGAAAATCCGATGGGCCAGCAAGTTCCTCAAGGTGGACAGCAGCAAGCTCCACCCCCTGGAAATCTTCCCCCTCCACCGCAGCAGGATTATCCTGCTGAAGCACCATCATATGGCGGAGCATCAAATGAAGAAGTAGAAGAGATTGTAGAGGGGGTTGTAGAGGAGAAATGGGAAGAGCTTATGAAGAATGTCGAAAAGATAGTCTCCTGGAAAGAAGAAGTAGATGGAAGGATAGAGAAGATAGAGCAGAGGATGAAAGACCTTAAAGAAAGGTTTGAAGATCTTCATAAAGGCATATTAAGCAAGGTTTCTGAATATGATAAAAGTATCAAAGATGTTGGCTCAAGTATAAATGCAATGGAAAAGGTCTTTAAAGATACTATGCCAGCATTTACAAAGAATATAGGTGAGTTAAACAGGATAACCAAAAACCTTAAACAGAACAAGAAAAAATAATAATATCAATATACTTTCTTTAGTTACCCGGGCTTGCTGTCAGCAATGAGATTGCAAATACTGCCACTAGAAATACAAATATAAGACCTATAACTTTTGGATGGAAGAATACTGAAGCTACATTTCTTGAATAAGATGTTGTTGAAGTAGTTACATTTTCACCCTCTGCTGAAGTTATCACTGAAGGTGTTTCTTCAGTTACATCGTCCCCCGTGGTTACAGGGAGAAGCCTCTGACCATATACATGAGATATCCCTGCAATAACAATTATCATACCTATAGCGAAAATAAACCATTGGACAGGCTTGTCTGTCTTTATAAAATCTGTGAGATCACCTTCTGAGGCTCCCATGAACCTGTAGATGAATACCAACAGTAATGCAAATATAAATACAAGAACAAACCATGGGGCTATGAAATTTATTATGGTTATAATGTCCTGAGACATCATTGCTATGAATGCAAGGAATATCGCTACCAATGCATTGATGCTCTTGTTTTCTTGTCCAAGGAATTTTGTCTTTTCAAGTATTGCAAAAACAAGAACAAATACTAAAAGTGCTGGAAATACTGATGAAAAATAATTCAATAATCCTGTTTCAAGTACTGGTGGCATCTTTTATTTTCCTGCAAAATAGTCTCCAAGTCCTTTAATCGAGTCTGTCAATGCTTTTCCGCCTTCTTTTTTCTCGCTTGTGATAAACCATATTATAAGGCCAAATACAAGTATCATAATCACCACAGATATTGTCTCTTCCCCAAAGATATCATATAACCAATAGGGATCTTCCCACCATCCTGCAGCTCCTCCAAATATCACAAGAACTGCTATGGCAGATATCAATGCAAATATTCCTGATATTGAATTTCCTTTCCATTCAACTCCGAATAACCCTACGAGGAGCAGGACCATGATAAAAGCGACAGCTATCAGAGATATTTGAGGAAGGGCCTGATTGATAATAGGTATTACGTCAGCTTCTCCTCCCGGCCTTATCACATGAGGGATAATTACACTTAGACCTATAACCAAAGAGATAACAACATTAAAATTTTTTTTGTCTTCTCCAAGAAGTTCAGATTTTTGGAGTACTGCAAATACAATCGTGAATATCAAAAGAAAAGGCAGAAGAACATCCGCTATTCCCATATGTTCAAGTGTTCTTATAAAATCCTGAAAGTTTACCATTTTTTATAACCTCTTTTTATTCTTCTTTTTTTGCCGGAGCTTTCTGCTCCCTTGTTATATACCATATAAATGCTGCTGCAAATAATAATAATATTGCTGAGCCCACCCATTGAGTTTCCCAATTATTCTTTAAAAAATCCCAGAATGGTGAAAGCCAATCCAGTGCATTAAGGAATATGAGGACAAGCCCTACAAAAGCTATGACCATGAAAAAAGCTCTCCATCTTTCGCTTACAAACACTTCTCCTTCCTTGAAGAATACTCCTACTAATAATAGGAACATCACAAACAGCAGTAAAAGAAGAGTTGCATCTGCAAGTGCCCGGTTGATAGTTGCGACGAGTTTTGTTGAAGCTATGACTAAAAATGAGATGACAAATGCCACCATCGAGTTAAGGTTTTTCTTTGTATATGTATTATCCCCTATCTTTTCTGTTCCAAGAATCTTTGTTCTTTCGAGTATTGCGAAGACAATCGTGAAGACTAACAAGAAAGGAAGAATGACATCATAAACACCAATTTTCCCTAAAAACTCCAAAACACCTCTAAATGTACTCTGTTCCACCATTATAATCTTATTTTAATAAATTTAGTATATAAACTTTTTGTTTTTGAGGTTTTGCATATAGCGTCTTTAGACCTTTGTTTTCACTTATTATGGGAGATGAAGCAATATACAAAAAATCAACTAGAATAAACTAGTTTCGTGATGCGAAGCAGTTTCGGGATAACACATGACAGAATCAGCAGTATCTCCGATTAGAAAATGACTCCTCCTAAGTGCTCAGAAAAAAGCACATAGGAGAAGCCCATGGTTTAATTTGCGAAATAAACCATGGTACAAATAACATCATTCATACAAAAAACTTTCGAATCTTTGAGCAGTAG
>WJJM01000046.1 GCA_014729675.1 Candidatus Woesearchaeota archaeon
ACAGTCTCACTCCGCAGCTAAGCTGAGTTCTGGCTTTGATTCTAATCAACTAAGCAGCCAGATAAGCTAACTTAGTTCTCAGCTTAAATCCTATCTTAGTGAAGCATAGAGCACTAAAACCTGGGTGGGAAAAAGAAAGATAGTTCTGCACCAAAAGGGGAGGAGCTAACTGCCGATAGGCAGTCTTTTTTGGGTATAGCAGCGAGCAAAGCGAGCGTTATAAGAAAAAGATTGAATAATCTTATTCGCAAGGCAGTTTTTCCTGACTTAGAAATTAGGATTGAAAATCCTGATTGCAGGGCAACTATGTTGACCTAGAAATAATGATTTTTAGATTATAATCATAGAAAAATTCAATTGACCATCAATATCGCAAGGCAATTCCAATTGACTTAGAAATTATAACTTCTGAATTGATCTATGCAAAAAATTTCATGACTTAAAGATAATGGTTATTTTTTAGATGATCATTGCAAACAACCAACTTTAAGATCAATTCAATATAAAATAACAGATAACTTAATAAAAGAGCATAATCTATGTTCACCCAATGGCAAAGACGCAATTATCAGCTTTGGAGATACACTATCTTTTGAAAGAACTTGGCATATTGCTAAACTCAAAGCTTGACAAGATATATCATCCAAAAAAGAAAGAGATCATCCTCCAGCTGCACGTCCCAAACAAAGGAAAGCATACCTTAACTATATCTCCTACAGCAATATTCCTTGCAAAGACAAAACCCTTCATAGGAGAGCCCTCAGACCTCTGCATGTATCTGAGAAAAAAGCTGAAAAATGCAAGACTAAGAAGCATATCTCAGCCTGATTTCGAAAGGATAGTAAGCTTCAATTTTGAGAACAAGCAGGGAAGATTCAATCTCCTGGTTGAGATGTTCAGCACAGGAAATATAATCCTTCTAAAAGACAATAAGATACTTACAGCAGCAGAATATCAGAACTGGAGCAACAGGACTATAAAGCCCAGGGAGGAATACATCTATCCTGCAAAAGAGCACAACTTCCTTGAGATAAAGAAACCAGAACTAAAAAAACTTCTAAGCAGCACAAAAAAAGACTCTCTTGTAAAATCTCTTGCCATCGACCTGAGTCTGGGAGGGACTTATGCAGAAGAGCTCTGCATCCTTTCAGGTATAGAAAAGAGCAAGAAGCCCTCAGAACTTGAAGAAAAAGATATCTCCAGCCTTTTTGAAAATATCAAAAAAATAAGGACAAAGAAACTATCTCCCAAGACAGTCATCCAGAAAGATAAGACTGTAGATATCACACCTTTCAAACTAAAATACTATTCTGACCTGAAGCAAAAGAAAGCAGACTCATTCAACAAGGCATTAGATGATTATTTTTCAAAAAAGAAGACCTCTGAAAAAAAAGCAGTCCAGGAAAAAAAGCTTGACAGGATAAAGAACATAATCCAGTCCCAGAAAGACACAATAAAAAAGCTTGAATCAGATATAAAAGAAAACAAGGCAAAAGCAGACAAGATATATGAAAACTATCAGCTAATAGACTCCTTGCTTAAAGAACTAAAACAGATCTCCAAAAAACACTCCTGGAAAGACATCCAGAAAAAACTCAAAGACCACAAGCTCATAAAACAGGTCAATCCTAAAGACAAGACGATTGTTGTGGAATTAAGATAATAAAAGAAAAGAGCAGCTTACCATGTTTCCCGCGTAGTGCAGTACTCGATGATACGGAAGCTTGCTTAACTGCCAAGTTCGAAATGGGTTTGGGTGAACCAAGCTCCTATGGCCGCCTATAACCAAGAATTAATCCCTCCTTTTTAAAGATTTTGTTTTTTTCTTGAACATCTGCTAAAAACAAGAACATTTATGCCGAATAATCTTTGAAAAAGTCAGGAATAGAGTTTTTTGCAAAAAACAGCAAGATATTTAAATGCATTTTTAGCTTTTCAGGACATGGAAAAGATAATAAGGTCAGCTCCAGGACGTATAGCTCTTGTTGGAAACCCATTTGATATCTATGGCGGTTCTACAATCTCATTGACACTAAAAGACCTAAGATCATACGTTTGCCTGGAAAAAAATAATAATCCGGAGCAGGACATATCTTCGAAGATATTCAAGCCGGGAAATAATAGGCCGAATGAGATATGTCAGCTTGAGAATGCAGTCATAGAGGAATTAGATCTTCAGTATGATTACTTTAAACTTTTTGATGTTTCTGACATGCCTTACGAATCAGGCCTTGCAAGGTCTACAGCAGCAGTTACAGCTATGATAAATGCATTCAATGAGATGTTCAACCTTGGTATAAGCGACAAGAGAGATGTTGCTGAATTTGCATGGAGGATAGAAAGAAAGTTAGGGGTATGCGGAGGACAGGAAAGGTATGCTATCGCCCACGATGACGACGAAAGGGATTATAGGATCCTTGAAAGAAGGATAAATGAAGCAGACAAAAAGCTTGAAGAGCTAGAATATACAAGACCAGGGAAATTGTTTTATATGAATTTTGCAGGAAGAGAATCCCATAGATTTGACAATGAAAATTATGCAATAATAGAAGAATTGAAGATTCCCGAAGATCTTAAGATCGCTGCAGCATACTCTAAAGCCAAAAAAAGCTCATTTGACTGCCATAAGACCCTTAGAGAGATATACAAGAACAGTAAAAAAGGAAGAAATATCATAGATGAATACAGGGACAGGTCTGTTCTTATAACAAACAAGGCATTAGGGGAATTCAAGAGAAAAAGCACATCTTTGGAAGAGATAGGAAATTCAATGTCAGGATCACTTGATCTTAGGTTCAGCATGTTCAAGAAGCTGATAAAAGATGATTTGGGAAACAGCCCTAAGTTTAAATATGATTCTATCTGCAAGGAAAGCATAAGCATGAAAGAGATAGCAGAATCAAACGGAGCCTATGGTGTCAATCAGCCGGGCTCCAAATCAATAATATTTTTATATGATGACGAAATGCCTATTAAAGAACTAGAAAAAAAAGGCTATCATATAATAAAAATACACAAATAGGTGATAAAGATCAAAGCATTAATATTAGCAGCAGGATACGCAACAAGGCTTTACCCTTTGACACTTGACCAGCCAAAGCCTCTTTTGGATGTAGGCGGAAAGCCGATAATGGACTACATAGTTGAAAAGCTTGAACAGATAGAAGAGATAGACACAATCTATGTTGTAACCAACAACAAGTTTTATCCTAACTTTAAAGAGTGGTCAGATTCTTCAGATTTCAAAAAAAGCATAAAGATTGTCAATGATCAGACAATGTCTAATGAAGATAGACTTGGAGCTGTAGGAGACATGGCCTATGTAGTCGAGCAAGAAGATATAGATGATGACTTGTTTGTTATAGCAGGAGACAATCTTTTCGAATTCTCCCTTCTGCCAATGGTAGAACTATTTAAACAAAAAGGCTCATCAGTGGTAGCAGGAAGAAAAACCTCTAAAGAGGAGATAGCAGGAAAATACGGGAATATAATCGCAGACGAGAACAGCAGGATTACAGCCTTTGAAGAAAAGCCTGAACAGCCTAAGTCAGACATAGCTTCCACTGCACTGTATCTTTTCAGCAAAGAAGCTGTTTCAGCTCTTAAAAGATGCATAGAAGAGCAGGGCAAGCCCGACAACTCCGGAGACTTCATAAGATACCTCTCAGAACAGCAGGATGTTTATGTCCATGTCCTTGAACACGGCTGGTTCGACATAGGTGGAAAAGAAGAACTGGAAAAAGCAAGAGAAAAGTATTCTAACTGAATTTTTTTACAATCCTTGCTATTGCATAAGCAGATATATCTCCTAAACTCCACCATATTCTTGCAGCAAGTGATATCACTATAGCCACAGGGACAGGCGTAAAATGCTGGAGTATCAGCACTATAACGCCCTCTCTGACACCAAGACCTGCCGGAGTTATCAGGAACAAGAATCCTGCAGCCCATGCAAGCGCAAATGACCCTATGAGAAAAGGTACAAGATAAAGATTTATATCATATAAGGAAATGACCATTACAGAAAATCCAAAGCCTATCACTATCCATGCCAGCAGCAGCAGCCCAGCTGTTTTTAACAGATCAGAATATCGCAGTTCTATCTTTTTCTTCTTTCTTTTCAACAGGCTGAATCCTGCACTTAAAAGCATATTAAAAATTCTTGGATGCATGACGATCATAGATATAGCAAAAAACAACACTGCCCAGTATATATTTACAAATCTCAAGAAAGGATAGATAAAAACCAAGGCAATAGCAAAAGCAGTCATAACCTTTATGCCCTGCTCAACCAAAAAACTCAAAAAATTCTTAGCCCTATCCTTCTTTATGAGATACATCCTCCCTGCAGCAGGCCACACCATCCCTGGAAGGTATTTGCCCATCCCAGAAACAGCCCATATGTAAAAAGCACTTTTCATATTGATCTTTTTCCCCATCTTTAGAAGTACAAATCTCCATGAATAAGACATGATAAAAAATCCGAGACAAAGCAGCAACAGAGAAAATATAAATAAAGGTACATTCAGGCTAAATTCATGGTTTTGAAGCTGGCTCCAGCTTTTATACAGCCTTAGCCCAAGATAATAGATTATCGTAAATCCCACAATCAGTTCTATTATTATATATGCTCTCTTCTTTTCCATCTTAATAGCTCAGGTTAAATAGATCTTTAAAAAATCCCAGTTTTATCTTTCTTTTGAGAAAAGAGTATATGTATTCTTTTCTTTTCAGGAAATAATGCTTGAACTGAGAAAATAGCTTTAATTTCCTTTCGATCTTAAGCAGTAAAACATACAATAAACCTGTTTTTTTTCTTTTATATCTTCTTTTATATCCAAGTTTTTCCATCAATTCTCCGCATATATTTTCTATCAGCATTACCTGTTTTTTATCAAGTTTTAATTCCCATTTAGATATACTTTTTTTGTCAACAGGCTTGCTCAATTTAGAATGTATCCTGCTGTAATATTCCCTATATTCTTTCTTTGATTTGTAATATTTTAGCATGTTCTCATCAAATTTTATCTCAAGAAATTTGCATATCTTTTCAAGCTCTTTTTTTGGATTAGATACAAGATGCTCATATTTTATCTCAAGGACATCTTCAGGATGCCTTTCTTTTAACACGATTCCCTTTCTAACATCGTTAACCCATCTTCTTGATCCATAAAGTACATTGCTCTTGTGAACATTAGATTCTATCAATGAACTTACAACCGCTCTTGGATCCCTTATAATATGTATAAATTTGGAATCAGGATAATGTCTTTTCAGCAACTTTCCATATCTTACAAACCGAGGGGTTTTCTGCCCCCATATCCTCTTATTGTTCTTACTCGTGTATATATTATGGATTCTGCTGATGAGTTCTTTTTTATCATTGACATCTTTCACATCATTATAAGTTATATCTATGCCCCACTCTTTTATCTCATATTCATCCACGATAAGCTTCTTAAGAACATTAATAGTTTTTTTTGTCTTAAGATAATCTATTATAAATAAAGACTCTAAAGGGATAGCTACATCTTTATGGCTGTTAAGCATACTTCTTAATAATGTAGTCCCAGACCTTCCGCATCCAATTATAAAGAACGGAGATTTCATCTTCTTCCCATGTCAGCCAAAAATCCAAATAGTATGATCTGCAGGCCTGTAGAGAGCAGTATCAGCATCAAAAAAAGCAGCCCAAGATGCCCGCCTATCCCTGAAGTTAGATGAAGATACACAAAATAGAGTCCTATCAAAAAGCCAGCCCCAAAAAGCATGGCCCCCACTCTTCCAAAAAACTTTAACGGCTCAAAATCCCTATATATCCTTAATATGTTTATCCATGCTTTCATAGCATAATCAAAAGGATTCTTAAAAAGCTTGCTAGGCCTGGTCTTTCTTGTTCTTATGGATATCTCTTCTATCTTCATTCCTTTTTTCCCTGCTCTTATAAGCTGCTCCTGCGTATATGTAAATCTGTTTATCAGGGGCAATTTAGCAACTTCCGCAGTAAATGCCCTGAATCCTGTTGTTGTATCTGTTATCTTTGATCTCAGCAAACCTGAGAATACCTTTGCAAAAGCTATATTGCCCCATTTCTTCATCAAAGAGCCTGAATAATTTCCTTTTCCAAATCTGCTTCCTAGTACAAGGTCGCACCCTGATTCTACCTTTCTTATCATCTCAGGAATATAAAAAGAAGGATACTGTCCGTCAGCATCTGTATGCACTATGATATCTGCCTTCCTCTTCAGGCATTCTTCCATCTCTCTTTTGAAAGTCTCAGCCAGCCCTCTGTTCCTCTTATTAGAGACAACAACTGCCCCTGCTTCCCTGGCTGTTTTGACAGTCTCATCTGCACTCCCGTCATCTAATACAAGCACATCAATATCATATCTTGTAGGCTCCATCACTGCCCTTATCTCTTTGACTATCCTTCCGATAGTCTTCTCCTCATTATATGCCGGGATGGCTATTATAATCTTCATGCCATTGCTTAGTTTTCATGCATTTAAAAAGTTTATTTTATTTTGAGGCTTTTGCATTTTAGATAGGTTTTTAAAATATTATTTCAACCAGATGATTATGGCCGGATCAAACCTGCTGAAGAGGCTGATGACAGTATATTTTTTTACATTAGCAGCAGCTCCGATCAGTTACCTTATAAGGATATTATATGCAAGAGGCCTTTCAGTAGAGGCATACGGAGCTTTCTACGCAGTGCTTGCATTTATCGGGCTGATAGGTATGTTCAACGATCTTGGGATGAACCCTGCTTTGGTGTATTATCTCCCTAAGTTCATAAAAGAAAGATCCTTTTCAAAGATAAGGTCAGCAGTCTCCCTGGTTGCAGGGATAGAGCTGCTATCCTCTGTTGTTGTTCTTGCTGTAATCTTTATCCTGAGGGAATTTCTTGCTGAACATTTTTTCAGGTCAGAGATCGCATTGATTGTACTGCCGATCTTTGCATTTGTTTTTCTGTTTGAAAATATCTTCACGCTCATGAACAACATATTCAAGGGATACAGAAAAGAATTGTTCTACTCTTCTATGAACCCTTTCAGGTTGCTTTCAGTATTGATATTCTCGTTTATATTCTATCTTCTCTTTGACCAAAACCTTGTCATGACCTTCTCATTGATATGGGTGCTTAGTTTCTTATTTTCCATAGTTGTTTACGCGTTTCCTCTGGCAAAAACAGCTCCTGAACTGATAAAACATAAAATATCTTTCAGCAGGCCAACCTCTTCAAAACTTTTTAGATATGGCTTCTTTGTCATGTTCAGTTCAGTTGCAGGCATGGTTCTTGGAAGGCTTGATGTTCTTATGCTTACTTATTTTGAAGGCGTCGCTTCAGTAGGATTGTATGAGATCGCTTTGCCTCTTGCAACCATAATACTGGTGGCTATAAAGCCGGTAACTTCTTTTCTTTTTCCTAACATCTCTTATTTCTACCATTCAAACCAGCTTGGCGAGATAAAGGCGATAATCCAGGCATTGTATAATACAGGACTATTCTTGTTCTTACCATTGGGATTGATATTCTTCCTTTTTCCCCAGGAGATAATAGTCGTGCTTTTTGGGGCCAAATATGCTCCAGCTAAGATAGCATTAAAGATACTTGCAATCGGCTTTATCTTTAGGGGGTTCTCTTCATTGAACTTTTCCATAACCGACGGCATAGGCCAGGTAAAGAAAAAAGGATATCTGATATATCTTGGAGCAGGCCTGAATATAATATTGAATCTGATACTTATACCTCTTTACAGTATAGAAGGCGCAGCTTTGGCAACATCCATAAGCTTCTTTTTCATGTTTGCAGCCAGCCTTGTATTCTTGATCAGAAAGATGCATTTTATCCCCGCATACAGGAACTGGCTCAAGATAATGATAGACTGCCTACTCTTTATATCTTTAATATATCTTCTGAAGACCTGGCTTGATATGAACATATATCTTGAAACAGCATTGGTCGTGGGAACAGCAGGAATAATCTACATAGCTATAGGCTTTATATGGAGGATAATAGATTACAATGCCATAAAGCAGGCTGCTACCCATGCACTTAAGAAATAAAGGCAAATTATTTAAATAATCAGCTTTTGTTTTTTTCTTATGGGGGAGCTAACAAGCATAATATTATTTTTTGTCCTTTCAGTAGGATTAGGTTTTTTGATAGATATATTCATAAAAAACTGGAAAGCAGATTTTCTTGAGAAGTTAGTTATCAGGATAGGAGCAGGAATACTGCTTATACCTTTCTTTGGAGTGATCTTCAATCTCATAAGCATACCTCTTCACTGGATCTCTTTCTTGATCCTGTCAGCTGTAATATTTTCCTCAGCATCATACCTAAGAAAAAACACATTATTGGAAGATCTAAGGTCATTGAACCTGAAAAGATTCAGGCTAAAAAGATCTCATATCTATACTTTTTTTATCCTGATAATCTTTGCAGTTTCAGCTTACATGTATGTCTCAGGCTCATTCAATTATCCATGGTTTGAGGACGGAGATCCTTACAGCTATGCAGCAGCCTCAAAGTACATATCACTGAAAAAAACATATTCAGCCCCTTATTATTTCACTCATTTTGCAGAGCCATACCCTCAGGGATATTCCATATTCATGGGAGTTCTTAACCAGACAAATGATTCTATCTATTGGACATTAAAATATTTTAACGCTCTGATAGTCTCTTTTTCAATACTGTTCTTTTTTTATTTTGCAAAAAAGCTCACTAAAAGAACATCATCTGCATTTTGGGCATCATTTATCCTTGCTGCCATCCCTGCATGGGTAAGCCATTTTGTTTTTGCTTTAAATTTTAACATGGCTTTGATGTTTCTTGTCTTCTATGCGTTTTTTTCTGTTAAAGAAGATAAGAGATGGAAATATCCTGGAGCTTTTTTTTACGCAGCCATACTGATGACGCATTTTTATACAGGATTCATAATATCTGTGATACTGATAATAGCATACATCTTAAGAGTACTTGTCTATAAAGATTTCAGCAAAGACTATCTTGACATTATGGTAGTTGGATTTTTGCTGAGCCTTATGTTCTGGGTTCCTGCATTGGCAAGATACTGGGATTTATTTTTAGAAGGCCACCAGCTTGGAGGATTAAATACGTTCCTTCCTTTTGCAGAGCTTTTGATAAATTCCCCTGCATTGATGATGCTCCTCATTGCTGGAATCATCGCATTTTTATTTTTATATCTAAAGCATAACATTTGGTTTGGACATGTAAAAAAAATCCTTGAAAAAAAGAATTTTGCAATGTGGCTTTATCTTGGTATTTTGGTCTTAGGCCTGCTTATTCTCATAATCCCTTCTGAAAAAATAATTTACGAAAGAGGCAGCGCTTCAAGAGTATATGGATTTTCAGATTTTTTCATAGCCCAGAAAGGAAATATGATAAACAACCCAATAGGCATAGGATGGGTTGTTATGATAATATTCATCATTGGAATGTTTCTGCTGATAAAGAACTTCAAAAAGCTCTTTACTGAAAAGAATTTTAAGCTTTTAGTGCCCTTTTCCTGGACAATATTTTCTTTCATAGGGGTGATGGGAGCAAGTTTATCGATAGGCTTTGTCCCTTTCAGGATGTGGACCTTCTTTGGAATGTCTCTTGCTCTAGTTTCAGGATATTCTATCTTCCTCATATTGAAAGCAGCAGGAAAAAACAATTTGATAAAGATAGCATTGATAGCTCTCATAGTGATATCTGCATATTACACTTCATTTGTTCCAAAATATTGGCACAACACAGCACAATGGCCTGACCATCAGATTATGGTTCCTGAATCTCAGAATCTTTATATCTGGATGAGAAACAGCGGAAGGATACCTAAAGATTCATATGTTTTAAATTTATGCCATAAATCTAACTTGATGTTTGGATATGATATGATTTCACCTTTATGGTCAGACCCAGAACTTAATCATAAATCAGAAAATGCATACATCACCTCATCATTAAATAATTCTTTAGAAAACAATTACAATTTTCTAAAGAAACATAATTTTGAATATACATCGATAGGAGTAAGCTGTGTAGCTAAATTTAAGTCAGATCAAAAACTTGTAAACGATAAGCTTCAGGCAATCGCCAATGATACTAGATTCAATCTTGTTTACAACACAGAATCTGAGTTTTTATTTAAGATAAAATGAAAAAAGATCTTCTTACTAACAGAGATGTAGTTATGCATATCCTTAAGAGAGACTTAAAAGATATCCATAACAAGAAAGTTCTTGAGATAGGGCCTGGAAGATGGGATTTTGCCAAAAATATTCTTGAAAAAAACAACTGCAGGTGGTACGGTCTTGAACCTCTTGATTTTGGTGAAGACAACCTTACTATGATCAAAGGATCAGTAGATGATATACCTTTCCATGATTCTTCTTTTGATATTGTACTTTGCAATCAGTCTATGGAGCATTGGTTTGAATATAATGTTTCTTTAAAAAAAGCTCTTAAAGAAATACATAGGGTCCTAAAACCGGAAAGTATCTTGATGATAAATGCCCCTATTCACAACCATGGAGACCCAAGATTTCTTATGGGCGAACTAAAAAAGATAAGGGCTTCATTTAAAAAAAATATGTGGAACATTCTATTGTTCGAAAAAGCATTTCCCGATAAAAAAGTTCAGGGATGGAAAAAGATAGCTGCAAATGGATTTTTCAGCAAGTTGGGATATCCTGATTTTTTGATTCCAAATCCAAAAGATGCAACTACATATACTCTTGACATACATGCTCAAAAAAAGAAAAAGAAAAACAAAAAAAAGAAAAGTCAAAACAGATCGATAAGAAATTTGATAGTAATTTTAAGATTCATTAAAAAATATATAAGAACAAGAATAACTTATGGCTGATATTCCAATTCTTTCAATAATTTAACAGCTTCTTTATTATCCATGAATTGTCTGATTCTTTTTTCATACTTCTTCTTTTTCCATCTTCCTATGCTTTTTGCATGCACATTTTTTGCAGCTCCAAACCAAGCATTGCTTTTTTTGAGTCCTGTTTTTTCAACCCAGTTTAACGCATCTTTATATGATATATCTAAAAAAATACAAAGCTTTTTCATTGTTTTATTGAAATCCAGCACAAGATCTTCATATTTTAATGTAAAAACATTTGGGTGTTTTTTGTATTTTAGGCCTGCTTTAACATCGTCAACCCATCTTTCTATAGGAACCCAATATTTATCAGGATTATCAGGATGTCTGCTTGTTACAACATCCCTTCCATCCCTTACTATATGTATAAACTTAAAATTATTTTTAAATACATTTTCTATATTTTTTATATGCTGCACATTTCTTGGTGTCTTTTCACACCATCTTTCTGCTTTTTTTGGAATATTGTAATATGATATAAGCAGGCGGATTGCCATTTTATTGAGAAACCCATTAATCTTTTTATTTTTTGAATATCTCACAGTAAAAAGGCTTGTTTCATGCGGAATGCAAAACACTTCTGGTTGAGCATCAAGCATAGATAAAAGCAGTGTTGTTCCAGATCTTGCACAGCCTCCGATCAATATGGGCTGATTAGAAAATACTTTCAATAATGTTCTAATTTTTATTTTATGGGGAGCAAATCTAATTAAAATATCCTTTTTTATCAAATCCTTTGTTTTTCTCTGCATCATTCTTCTAGCGCATCCCTATACTTATTTTTTATCTTTCCAGGATTATGATTTTCTTTTAAAATTTTTATGGATTCTTCTCCAAATTTTTGCCTCTTATTTGGATTTTTCATCAATAATATCTTTTCAGCCAGATCTTTATAATCTTTATTTTTAAACACATAACCATTCTTATCATCATGCACAGAGCCTTTTGCCCCTGTATTTGAAGAAACTATTGCAGGCAGGCCGTTTGACATAGCTTCAAAAACAACCATACCTATAGGATCAGAAACACTTGATAAAACAAAAATATTATGTTTTTGATAATAATTATCTAATCTTTTATTTTGAATCTTTCCTTTGAAATTGATAATATCGCTAATATTCAATTTTTTACATAATTTTTCCATATCTTTCATCAAAATGCCTTCTCCAACCAGATTAACTTCAATATCTTTTTTAGCTAATTTATTATTTTTTATAATGTGGTTGATAGCTTTTATCAGTATATGATGTGCTTTAAGCCATTCAAATCTGGCTACACATATTATTTTTAATTTTTGCTGCTTATTGTTCACTTCTTTAGTTGAGATTTTTGGTTCATAAGTTATGGGAATGCAGACTAATTTTTTGAATCCTTTTTTTTTCAGATATTCATAAGAAGGCTTTGTCAATGATATAACTTTATGTACTTTTATATTTATCAAAGGTCTTAAGAAAAAAAGATATATCTGAAATATAATATTTTCAAATGTATTATGAGGGTCATTTCTTTGCTCTTCTGTTATAAATATCTTTTTTTTATTCAATATTGAATAGAATAAAGCAGTAAGGGAATAAGGTCTGTAATAAGGTCTTATATGTAAAATATCAAAATTATTATTCTTTAGGTATCTGTATAATCCAGGATAATAACAAAAAGAAGAGCTAAGTATGTTTTTTGGAATGAAAATTTTGTTTTTGTATTGTATCGTATCTTTTTCATAAGAAGTTATGATCGTATAATCAAATAGTTCATCAAATATTTCCTGCATCCCTGAATAGATCTTATGAAAACCTTCTAAAGAAGCCAATTTTTTCTTATTTCGCATGTTTTTCATAAGCATCAACAATCCTTTTTCCATAGTGGTCCCACGTATAGTCTGAAACCCTTTTTATTGCATTCTCTCCCATCTTTTTAGCTTCTTTTGGGTTATTATATAAATAAAGAATTTTTTCTTTAAATTTATTCACATCTTTAGCAGGAACAATAAACCCTTCCTTCCCGTCTCTTGCAACAGGACCTGAATTATAAGTTACTATAACAGGAAGCCCGCAGGCCATTGCTTCATAAGTGACTTTGGCAGAACTATCTCCTACAGAAGGCAATACAAAGATATCTGCAGAGTTATATATATTAACTAATTTATCATGAGGAACAAAACCCCTTACATCAAGATTGATATCCTTTGAATATCTTTTGATTATTTTTTTATATCCATGATGCACTATTCCGCAAAGAACGACTTCAATTTTCTCATTATTTATCTTCTTTACTGCTTCAAGCAAGATCTTTACATCTTTCCTCTCTCTTATTATACCTGCGTAGACTATCCTAAAGTTATCTTTTTTCTTTTTATTTTTGATAGGGAAAAACTTTTCCCTGTCATAGCCAAAAGGGATAAAGATTATCTTTTTTCTTGGAAATCCTTCTGCAACAAAAGAATCTACTACCACCTGTGATGATGCAAATATATAATCTGCAAGCTTATAACATTCTTTTTCTTCTCTGGACATATGTGGATTAAGTTTTAGTTTTGGAAATATTTTGCTTAGTCCTGCAGCATTTCCCATAGGGCTTTCCTTGAAAATGACCATGCCCTTAGATTTTGCCTTTTTTATAGATCTTATATCGTCTCCCCATACATGTGCTATTTTTCCATCCTTTATCTTTTTGCTTACAGAGATATCAAACCTTTTTCTGAACTTTTCCAATAATCTGTTTACAGTTTTATTGCTGGAAACAAATATCAATATAGCCTGTAAAAAAAGATCGATATATTTTGCAAATAATATTGGCTTAATATATTTAGCCTTTTTTATTTTCCTAATATAGTCTCTGCAGTAGATATCAGCATCATAATCTCTTTTTATTATCTCTTTTATTATAGAATGTACCCTTATACCATATCCGTGAGCTCCAATGCTGCAGTTTGCCAAAAGATTTATCTTCATTTTCTCCTTAATTCTTCTAATGCTCTGCTTATAAAAATATTTGGATTTTTCATATAGAACCCCAATCTAGCTTGAGCATATTCAATCTTCCTTTTGAATGAAGAGTTATTTTTATCTATCAGCGAAGCCATAATCTTTACATATTTTTTAAATTCTTCTTTAGAGATATATTTTGTGAATGCATTTTCAGGGCTCTGGTGAGAGAAATGCTCCCACGCTATATTTTTAGGTATGAGTTTTAGTTCTTTTGCTTTCTCATAAAGTTCTGTTCCTGGATAAGGTGTAAATATAGAGAAACAGATAAATCCGGATTCTGCCTCTTTTATGAATTTTATTGTTTGCTCTATGTCTTCTTTTGTCTCTTCAGGAAATCCGATCATCATAAAAAGTGTATAGCTTATCCTATATTTTTTAAGAAGGTTCATTGCTCTTCTTACTTGAGGTATTGTGATATCTTTTTTTATGAGCTTAAGCATCTTTTCACTGCCAGTCTCTACCCCAAGTTCTACAGAAGAGCAGCCTGCCTTTTTCATTAACCTGACAAGCTCTTCATCCAACAATGTAACCTTAGTTGAGCATCCCCAAGAGATATTTAATCCTTCTTTGATTATCTTCCTGCAGAGCTCCATTGTCCTGTCTCTGTTTACTGTAAAGCTGTCATCCCAAAAGAAGAATTCTTTTGTTCCAAATTCATTGATTACATATTTTATCTCATCCAAGACATTGTCTGCACTTCTGAATCTTACTCTTCTTGACCATGTGCACTGCGCAGCGCAAAAGCTGCATCTGAATGGACATCCTCTCAACCCAACTATTGCACCAAACATATTTTTGCTGTATCTTTCAGGAAAAGCTATGTCTTTTTTTTCAGGAAAAGGAAGCTCATCAAGATTTTCTATAAGCTCTCTGTCCTCATTATGTATTGTCTTCCCTTCTTTTTTGTAAGAGATACCTTTTATTCCAGAAATATCTTTTCTTTCTTTTATATTTTCAAAAAGTTCAACAGCAGTTCTCTCTCCTTCCCCTTTTATTATTATATCTACATGCTTATTATTTATGGTTTCATCAGGGCATATTGTTGCATGAGGCCCTCCTACAACAACCAATCCTTCCTTTTTCATTCTTTTGAATATATCTGCTATTTTAACTGCACTCTTAAATTTTGCAGAACTTGTTGTTATAGCCAAAACATCGGGATTATATTTTGATATTACCTTTTTTATCTCAACCCACACAATATTCTCATCATCATCAATAGATTCAAGATATGTTTTATGCGTCCCCATCTGCATAGCATAGCTGTTCTTATATCTTGCAGTTTTTTCATCTTTTTTAGAGGCATCAGCATTGTAAATCAAAACATCATGTCCTGCTTTTTTCAGGCTTGAAGCGATATATCCCAGTCCTATCGGATAGTAGAATTCTTTTATTCCTTTTAATCTGTTAAATGGAGGATTTATAAGCAGTATCTTCATGATTTTCAGATTAATATAGTATTATTTAAAAAACTTATTATCTTAAAATTTAAGATAAAATTAATATTTATCTTAAAAATATAGAAATATTTAAATAATAGTAAGACATTTTATGATTAAAATGTCAAAATTAGACAAAAAAGCCTGTTTAATACTAAACCTTTTGCAGCAGGACTGCAGGATGTCTTTCACAGACATAGCAGAAAAAGTTGGATTGTCAGTTGATTCTGTTAAAAAAAGGATATCCAAGATGAAACAGGATGGGATATTTTACCCAAAAGTACAGCTAAGACCAAGACATTTTGGATTTCCAAATCTTATGGATGTAAGGATAAAGCTCCACAATTATACCAGTGAAGAACTTAATGATTTTGTTGAATACCTTAGGGATGAACCAAAAGTAGCAGAAGCTTTTTCTTTATCTGGAGAGTGGGATTTTGCTCTTGTAATGCTTTCAAAGGATGCAGATGATCTCGTCCTTATGAGCAATAAGATAAGGGATAAGTTCAGCAAGATAATCAATACATGGTCATCATCCCTAACTACAAGAGCATGGAAATTTGAAGATTATGACATGCTTAAGCTTATGGGATATGACCAGGAGGAATAAAGATGAAAGAAGAGATAAAATCTTTTGATTTTGAGATAAGGACTCATGTTATATTTGGAGAAGGACGGATAAAAGAACTTGCAGATATTCTTGAATCAGAGTTTTGCAGTTCTGTCGCAGTTATAGTTGATTCTGCTGTTAAGTCAAATGAAGATATTCAGGAATCGATAAAAAATATAGAAGATAAAAACATCTCCGTGTCTGTCTTCTACAATGATGTTGCTGAACCCGATTACGGCTACTTGGATGAATTCAAGAAGCAGATGATTAGTAAGGATTTTGATTATGTAGTCGGAATCGGAGGAGGTAGCACAATTGATCTTGCAAAAGGTATGGCCACATTATTAACAAATGAAGGCCCTTCTATCAGTTACAGGGGATTTCCTGAACTTAAGAACAAACCTTTGCCTGTTATAGCGATCCCTACAACAGGAGGGACAGGAAGCGATGTAACTTTCAATGCAGTTTTCACAGACAACAATGAGAAAAGAAAACTTGGCATAAATTCAAAGCACAACTATCCTGTTCATGCAATTCTTGACCCAAAACTTACAGTTTCCTGTCCTGATTCTGTTACAGTATCAGCAGGTATGGATGCCCTTGTACACACTTTGGAAAGTTTCGGAGCAAAGAATTCAACATATTATTCAAGGATATTTTCAAAAGAAGCGTTTAAATTACTGTTCAATAACCTTATCTCTGTTTTAGACAACCCTTCGGATATCAGTATAAGAGGGAATATACTTCTTGGAAGCCATTATGCAGGTGCTGCATTGATGAATTCAGGTGCAGGCCCTTCAGGAGCGATGACATACCCTCTTGGAGGCATACATAAAGTTCCTCATGGTATTGCAGGAGGGATGATCCTTCCAAAGATAATCAGGTTAAATGTTGAAAAAGGTTATTTAGGATATCACGAGCTTTATGATCTTATCGAAGGTGCTGACTTTTCTCTGTCAAAAGAAGAAAAAAGCAGGGCATTTGCAGAAAGGATAGAGCAGCTATGCAATAAACTGGATGTTCCTGTTAATTTTGACAAGTTTGGCATAAAAAAGGATGATGTATCGATATTTATGGAACAGCTTTATGGGATGCTTAAAGGTGCGATGGACCTAAATCCTATAGAAGTCAAAGAAGAAGAGATGAAAAATATATTGGAGTCTATGTTTTAGGAGGGATAAAAATGCCAGGATGGGAACTATTAGGAAAAGAAGAAAAAGAATCAGTATGCGATATATTTGACAAAAGCAATGGGGTTTTATACAGATATGGTCTTGATGCTTTAAGGCAGAATATTTTCAGAGTTAAGGATTTTGAGCAAAAGATAGCTGAGAAAGTAGGTTCAAAATATTCCCTTTTTGTTTCATCAGGTACAGCAGCATTGAAGTTGGGTCTGATAGCCCTGGGAGTAAAGCCTGGAGATGAAGTCATAACTCAAAGTTTTACTTTTATAGCTACAGTTGAAGCTATACTTGAAGTTGGAGCAAAACCTGTGATAGCAGAAGTAGACAAGACATTGAATATGGATCCAAAAGATCTTGAAAAAAAGATTACAGATAAGACAAAAGTTATAATCCCAGTTCATATGGCTGGAGTTCCTGCAAGTATGGACGAGATAATAAAAGTAGCTGAAAAACATAACATTCCTGTTTTTGAGGATTCTGCACAGGCACTTGGTGCTATGTATAAAGGCAAGCCTCTTGGAACGCTTGGCAAAGCGGGAATATACAGCCTTGACATAGGAAAAGTGATAACTACAGGAGAGGGGGGAGTTTTGGTTACAGATGATGGATCATTATACAAAAAAGCCCTTGAATATTCAGACCATGGCCATGAATGCAACCCTTCTGTACCGCGAGGAGAAGATACAAGATCCTCCTGGGGGTTCAACTATAAGGTAACTGAACTTCAGGGAGCTGTTGGATTGGCGCAATTGAAGAAGCTTGATTATGTTTTAGAGAAGCAAAGAACCAACAAGCAAAAGCTTAAAGATATGATAAAAGATATAGATAACATAGAGTTAAGGGAAAATCCTGATGAAGAAGGGGATGCAGGAGATACCTTGATCTTCTTCGTAGAGTCAAAAGAAAAGGCAAAATCTTTTGCAGAATCATTGAAGGAAAACGGATTTGGTACAAAGAATCTTCCTGATGCCATAGACTGGCATTATGCAGGGACATGGACGCATATATTCAATGTTTATCCTGAATATGAAGGAAAAAATCTTGAAGAGATATGGAAACAGTCCACTGATCTTTTAAGAAGAGCAATAGCTATTCCGATAATGGTAAATATGGATGATACTCAGATAGAAGATTGGGCAAAAGCGATAAAAGAGGCTTCAGATAAGATAAGATGAAGATAGTAGGCATAATTCCAGCAAGAGGGGGAAGCAAGGGCATCCCTGGGAAAAATATTAAGATGATTGCAGGAAAACCTCTTATTGCATGGACAATTGAAGCTGCAAAAGAATCAAAGTTATTAGATGATTTTTTTGTTTCAACAGATGATAAGAAGATTGCCGAAATTTCAAAACAGTATAGTGCTAAAATTATTGAAAGGCCGCCTGAATTAGCGACAGATGATGCAGATATGATGGATGCCCTTAATCATGCTTTGGACATCACAAAAGCTGATGTTATAGTCTTGCTACAACCTCCTTCGCCAGTTAGGGATAAGGGACTCATAGATATGTGCATAAAGAGATTTATCGATAAAGGTGCAGATAGTCTAGCAACAGGTTATATGTCTACACATTTTGAATATGGATCCTATTCAGATAACAGGCAGAATCTCAAACCCTATTTTCATGATGACGGAAATATATATATCTGGAGTTCAGAACTTATAAATAATAAACAAAGAAAAGGAAACAATCCTGAGATAGTTGAGATAAGCAGAGAGCAGAATTTTGAGATTGACGAGGAGTTTGATTTTTGGATAAATGAACAGATACTTAAAAAAAGGATTGAAGATGGATATAAAGATAATTGATAGGTTAATTGGAGAAGATAATCCTGTATTTATCATAGCAGAAGCTGGTGTAAATCATAATGGCAGTATTGAAACTGCAAAAAAGCTGATAGATGCGGCAAAAGAGTCAGGAGCCGATGCTGTTAAGTTTCAGACATTCACTGCAAAAGATCTTGTAACTGCTGAAGCCCAAAAAGCAGAATATCAGGGAAAAGGAACTCAGAAAGAGATACTTGAAAATTTAGAGTTAAAAAAAGAAGATTTCAGATTATTGAAAGAATATTGTGACAAAAAAGAGATAATATTTTTGTCAACTCCCCATACAGAAGATGCATTGGAATTTCTTGATGACCTTGTTCCTTCGCATAAGATAGGTTCAGGAGATCTTAATAATCTGCCTTTCCTTGAAAAAGTTTCTAAAAAAGGAAAGCCCATGATCTTGAGCACAGGAATGTCCACTTTGGAGGAAGTGAAGGAAGCTGCAGATACGATAAAAGAGCATAATGATCAGCTTATACTGCTTCATTGTACAACTTCATACCCCTGCGAAAGAAAAGACGTAAATCTTAATGCGATGCATACTCTAAGGGAAGAGACAGGATGCTTAGTGGGATACTCAGATCATACACTGGGGACAGATGTATCTTTGATGGCTGCAAATATGGGTGCTGTTGTAATTGAAAAGCATTTTACCTTAGACAAAACCATGGATGGGCCAGATCATAAAGCGTCTTTAGATCCTTCTGAATTAAAAGAACTGGTTCAAAAACTAAGAAAAAAAGATTATCCTGAACTTGACCAAGAAATTCTTGGCAAAGATAAAAAGATGCCTACTGAAGAAGAAAAGGAGATATCCAAAGTTATAAGAAAAAGCATAGTTTCAGCATCAGATATCCCTAATAGAACAAAGATCACAGAAGATATGCTGTGCATAAAAAGACCTGGGACAGGGATACCTCCAAAAGAGGTATATGGTGTAATCGGAAAGATCGCAACTAAAAATATTCCCACAAACTCAATTATCAAGAAGGAGATGATAAAATGAATGTACTTGTTATTGCAGCCCACCCAGATGACGAAATTTTGGGCGTAGGAGGCACACTGTTAAAACATAGAAAGAATGGAGATAATATATTTATCTGCATTGTTACCAAGGGATATGAACCTGAGTGGAGTAGGGAATATATTGAGAATAAACTTTCTGAAGCAAAGGAAGTTGATAATCTTATCGGAACAAAAAAAAGATTCTATTGCAATTTTCCTGCAGCAAGATTAAACACTATACCTCAGATAGAATTCAATAAAAAAATAAAAGAAGTAATTGAAGAGGTAAACCCTAGCGTAATCTATACTCATTTTGAGCATGATATTCATAAAGACCATAATATTATTTTCAATTCAGTAATGGTCGCTACTCGTCCAATATACGAAAAAAAAATAAGATTGATTTGTTTTGAAACAATGTCTTCTAGTGAATGGAACAATAAAAGATTTAATCCTAACTTTTATGTAGATATTACTGAATTTGTAGATAAAAAAATAGATGCTTTTTGTAAATATATTTCAGAAGTGAAAGAATATCCTCATCCAAGGAGCAAGAAAGGTATAAAAATATGGGATAATAAAAGGGGAATAGAGATATGCAAAGAATATGCAGAGGCATTTATCATAGTGAGGGATTTTTGGTAGGATGAATCTTGTTTGGTTATCAGCAAATAAACTGGGACATGAGCTATTAAAGGAAGCTTTGAAAATAGATGGTATCAGTATAGACGCAGTAATAACCTTGAATGAAGATTCAAAGACAGTAATGTATGATGGAATAAGCAAGAAAAAATGGTATGACTTGGGTATTAAAGTTTATGAGATCAAAAATATAAATGAAGAAGAAGATCTTATAAAAAGTCTTTCTCCAGATTATATTTTTTTATGTGGATGGAGGCAGATAGTAAAAAAGAATATACTTGATATTCCTAAAAAAGGGACCATTGGCTTTCATCCAACTCTACTTCCAAAAGGGAGGGGACCATCTCCTATAATTAATTCAATAATTTCAGGATTCAAAGATTCGGGATTAACTATGTTCTTTATCTCTGAAGGATTGGATGATGGAGATATAATCTCCCAGGAAAAATTTATTATCAGAAAAGATGATTATGCTCATGATGTTTATGAAAAAGTGATACATTCAGGAAAAAGATTAATCAAGAAAAACATTTCTCTTTTAGCAGAACATGGGTACTTGAAAAGAAAACCTCAAGATGAATATAGGGCAACAATATTTCCTAAAAGAAGTTTAAAAGATAATAAGATAGATCTAGAAAATGAGAGCATAGAATGCATTTATAATAAGATCAGGGCATTATCAAGACCCTATAAAGGTGCTTATTTGGAAAAAAACGGAGAAAAATTGATAATATGGAAAGCAGAAATAAAAAAATAAGAAAGATTTGTATAGTCACTGGAAGTAGGGCTGAATATGGACTTCTAAAACCTATAATGGTTGCTATAAATAATCATTCTCATCTAGATTTATCGTTGATAGTAACAGGCACCCATTTATCAGAAGAATTTGGATACAGTGTGGATGAAATAATAAAAGATGGATTCAATTGCTTGACCAAAGTATATATAAATCCATCAGAAGATACTGGATTCTCAATGGCTGAATCATTTGGAATTGGAGCAAAAGAAATAGCAAAAGTTCTTAAAGATATCCATCCGGATATATTACTTGTGCTAGGGGACAGAGTTGAAACATTAGCTAGCGTAATCTCTGCAGCTTACATGAACATTCCTATAGCTCACATACATGGAGGAGATAGTGCAAAGGCAGGCATAGATGAATCAGCAAGGCATGCTATAACTAAATTTGCAAATATTCATTTTCCAGCTACAAAAAAAAGCGCAGAAAGGATATTAAAAATGGGCGAAAGGAAAGATAGGATTTTTATAACTGGAGCACCTTGTTTAGACACTATATTTAGCATGGATTATCTGTCAAAAGAAAATGTTTCTAAAAAATTCAGGTTGGATCTAAAAAATCCATTTATCTTGATGGTGCAGCATTCAGTTACAACAGAACCTGAAAAAGCAGAAGAACACATAATAGAATCTTTAGAGGCCGTTAAACATTTAAAATATCAGACAATTATAATATACCCTAATTCCGATTCTGGGGGCAGGAGGATAATAAATCAGATAAAAAAATATGAACACTTACATTTCATAAGAACATATAAAAACTTATCTCAAAGGGATTATTTAAGTTTATTGAACTATGCCAGCGTAATGATTGGAAATTCAAGCAGTGGAATAATAGAATCCCCCTCTTTTAGATTGCCAGTGGTCAATATAGGAATTCGCCAGGAAGGAAGAGAAAGATCAGAAAATATTATTAATTCAATGCCAGAAAGAGAAGATATAATCTCATCAATAGCTAAAGCATTATCTTTAAATTTCAAAAATAAGTTGAAAGATAGCAAAAATCCTTATGGGGATGGAAAAACTGGAGAAAAGATAGCAAAAATCCTATCAGAGATAGATTTAAATAATGCTCTTATCCAAAAAAAGATTACATATTAAAATGAAAGAAAAAAGATTTAATAAATGGACTCCCCCCGAGATAAACGAAGGGAAATTGACAAGATGGAACTGGATGGTTCAAGGAAAAGATAAACTTGAACTTTATGAAAATACAGATATAGGTGCATTTACATATATTAATGCTAAGTATGGTGTGGAGATACAAAAGGATGTACAGATAGGCAGCCATTGTTCTATATATAGCGAGAGTACTATAGATGATAAGAAAGGCAAGGTAACTCTTGAAGAAAATTGCAGGATTGGTAGTCATAGCGTTATAATGCCTGGAATAAAAGTTGGAAAAAATTCAATAATAGGCGCTTTTAGTTTTGTAAACAAAGATATCCCTGAAGGAGTTATAGCTTTGGGCATACCCATCAGGATAATAAAGAAAATTAAAAAATGAAAGATAAATTAAGAAAAAACATTCTGAAAAAAAGAAAAGAACTCAATAAAGAGACTATGAATCTTAGCAAAAAAATAATCTTTAATCTTATAAGGTTGGAAGAATTCAAAAATTCAAAAAGTATGCATTGTTACATGTCCAACAATAATGAAGTGGATACAATAGATCTAATAAAAAAATTTTGCTATGATAAGACCATAATAATACCTCCTCAAAAAAATATGCCCTTAGATACAGGAAAAGATGTGGATATTGTCATAATCCCCGGAATAGCTTTTGATAAATCGGGAAATAGATTAGGTTATGGTTCAGGTTTTTATGATATTTTTTTGCAAGATATAACTTCAACAAAAGTCGCATTGGCTTATGAATTTCAGATTTTTAACAACATTCCTTCAGAGCCCCATGATATAACTATGGATTATATAATAACTGAAAAGAGGATAATAAACTGTAAAGATGTTTGAAAAAATAAAGTCTATAGATCCAGAATTACATGATGCCCTGGCTGGAGAATTGAATAGACAAAAAAATACAATTGAATTGATAGCATCTGAAAATTTTGTAAGTGAAGAGGTTCTTGAAGTTATGGGTTCAATATTGACTAATAAATATTCTGAGGGATATCCAGGTAAAAGATATTATGCAGGGAACAAATTTATCGATATTTCTGAAAATCTTGCTATAAAAAGAGCAAAAAAACTTTTCAATGCAGAACATGCAAATGTTCAGGCACATTCAGGTTCACAGGCAAATCTAGCAGCATACATGGCATTATTGGACCCAGGCGATAAGATTCTAGGCATGAGTCTTTCACATGGAGGGCACCTTACTCACGGCCATAAGATAAATTTTTCAGGAAAACTTTTCAATTTTGTACATTATGGTGTTGATAAAAAAACAGAACAACTAGATTATGAAGAAATCAAAAAGATAGCTTTGAAAGAAAAACCAAAGATGATTGTCTGCGGTGCTTCTGCATACCCAAGAACTATAGATTTCAGAAAGTTCAAGGAGATAGCTGATGAAGTAGGATCATATCTTGTTGCAGATGTAGCGCATATAGCAGGTTTGATAGTCACAGGATTACATCCAAGTCCTTTTCCTTATACAGATGTTGTAACTACTACCACTCATAAGACCTTAAGGGGCCCAAGGGGTGCAGTTATATTATGTAAGAAAGAACATGCTGAAAAGATTGATAAAGCTGTTTTCCCAGGTATGCAGGGGGGGCCTATGGAACATACAATTGCAGCAAAAGCAGCTGCATTTAAAGAAGCATTAGATTCAAAGTTTAAAGAATATCAAAAACAAGTGATAGAAAATACAAAGGCATTATCATATTCTCTTAAATCTAAGGGATTTAGGCTTGTTTCAGGTGGAACAGACAACCACTTGATATTATTGGATCTTTCAAAAAAAGGAATCTCTGGCAAACAGGCAGAAATTGCTCTCGAAAATGCTAATATAACTGTAAATAAAAACATGATTCCTTTTGATAAAAGAAGCCCTTTGGACCCTTCAGGCATAAGAATTGGAACTCCTGCCGTTACTACGAGAGGGTTTAAGGAAGATGAGATGGAAGTTATAGCAGATGCGATTGACAAATCCATAAAAAATATCAATGATAAAGAAGAGATAGAAAGCATAAAAAAAGATATGATTAAATTATGCGAGGGATTCCCCTTATATCAAAGGTGTTAAGATGGCAAAGATACTAGATGGAAAATCCATTGCAGAAAAGATATTATCCGATATAAAAAAATACATAAAGATGAAAAATCTTAACCTTTCTTTGCTTATAGTCTTATGTGGGAAAAATAAAGGATCATTACTTTATACAAATCTTAAAAAAAGAAAAGGAGAAAAGGTGGGTATAAAAGTGGAAATAAAAAAATTTTCAGAAAAATCTGATGAGTCAGAGATCATAAATGTAATTAAAACCTCCCATCATGATGGAGTGATAGTACAATTGCCTTTGCCATCAAATAAGAATAAGAATAATATTCTAAGTTCAATACCTCCTGAAAAAGATGTAGATGGACTGACAAAACATAGTATTTTTACCCCTGCAACTCCAAAAGGGATAATAAGGCTATTAAAAGAATATGGTGTTTCTGTTAAGGGAAAAAACATTATTATTATAAATGATAGTATGATTGTAGGTAGACCACTGGCAAATTTGATGCTCGATAAGGGTGCTACAGTCACAATATGCAACAAATTTACAAAAGATATTAATATCCATACTAAAAAAGCAGATATTGTTGTTTCAGGGGTAGGCATCCCTAATTTTATCAAAAAAGATATGATAAAGGAAAGTGCAGTTGTGATTGATGTAGGAATATCAAAAAAACAGGGCAAGGTTTTGGGAGATGTTGATTTTGACAGCGTAAATGAAAAAGCATCATTTATAACACCTGTCCCTGGAGGAGTCGGACCTATGACAATTGCTATGTTATTGGAAAATATTGTAAATAAAACAAGGTGATATATATGGAAAATAATGAGAATGAGACAAAACTAAAAAAAATGCTTAACCTCTTATGGCTTAGACCAGAAAATGCACTTCTAGATGTATATAAAAGTAATATTTTTTCTGATTTCAAATTTGAGTCACCATCCTTGGATTTAAGCTGTGGTGACGGATTGTTTATGTTCCTTCACCTTGGTGGGGAATTAGATCAAAATTTTGATTATTTTCAGTCTACTAAAGCTAAGGAATTTAAGCATGATTCTTTTGTGGATATTTATGATGATTGCAAAAAGGAATATTCTGTTGATGTGACTAAACCTGCAAAACAAAAGATAGATTATGGTTCAGATTGGAAAGAGGGCTTGCTTAATAAGGCGTCTAAATTAGGAATATACAACCAAACAATTCTACATGATAACAATAATCTTCCTTTACCGTTTAAAGACAATGAACTCAAAACAATTTATAGCAATTCAATTTATTGGGTCAACGATATAAATGCTATTTTGAAAGATATAAATCGAATATTAAAACCAGGGGGAATTGCAGGTCTAGAGGTAATGACGCCTTATTTTTTGGAAACACTAGGCAAATTAAAATCTGTTTTTTCAAAAGAAGCAATAGATATCTTGGATAGGAAAAGAAGTGAAACAATGCCTTGCAATCTTACTTATTCTGAATGGAAAGACTTATTTATTCAGAATGGGTTTAAAATAAAAGAAGTGAGGAATGTGTATCCAAATAAGCTATTATTAGATATATGGAATGTTGGATTAAGGCCAATATCTCATCTGCTTATTCAGATGTCAGATTCTCTTTCAGAAGAAAAAAGGGCTAAGATAAAAGAGGAATGGGTAGACATATTTTTTAAGCTTCTTAAACCTCTTTTATCTATGGAAAAAAACTATTCATTAGAAGATTCCCCTTACTTGATGTTTATTTTAGAAAAATGACATGGAAAATACCTTTATTTAAGACATATTCAGATGAAGAAGACATCAATGCAGTTACAGAAGTGATCAAAAGAGGCACTTTCTGGGCAGTAGGTCCAGAGATAGAGGAATTTGAAAAGAAACTTGCTGATTATCTTGGGATAAAATATGCCTTGACATTCAATTCAGGAACATCTGCTCTTCATACTTTACTTTTAGCACACGATGTAAAAGGCAAAGAAGTAATAGTTCCTTCTTTTACTTTCATCGCAACATCAAATGCAGTTATACTTGCAGGGGGCATACCGGTTTTTGCAGAGTCAGAATCAGAAACCTTTGGTCTTGATGCAGATGATGTAAAAAAGAAGATAACCGATAAAACAAAAGCTATAATTCCTTTGCATTATGGAGGGTTCCCTTCAAGAGATACGAAAAAGCTAAGAGAGATCGCAGATGAGAATAATCTGTTACTGATAGAAGATGCAGCAGAATCCCTTGGATCGAGTATAGATGGGAAAAAAGTGGGCACTTTTGGAGATTCAGCCATGTTTAGCTTCTGTCAGAACAAAGTTTTGGCTACAGGTGAAGGTGGCCTCATAGTTACAGATTCAAGAGAGATATACGAAAAAGCAAAACTATTAAGATCCCATGGGAGAGTAGAGGAATCAGAAGATTATTTTTCCAATACAGGAGACAATGATTACATACAAGTAGGCTATAATTTCAGGATGCCCACAATTCTTGCAGCATTAGGCATATCTCAACTGGCCAAGACACAGAAGATAATTGACCTTAGAAGATCTCACGGCCACTACCTGAGCAAGAACTTTTCAGAGATAGAAGAGATTACAGTTCCAAAAGAATTGGAAGGCCACTATCAGGTATACCAGATGTACACCATCCAATTACCTGATCAAGAAACAAGAGATGCTCTTCAGAAACATCTTTCAGATGCAGGCATAATGAGCAAAGTATATTTCAATCCAGTCCACCTCAAGACAATATACAAAAAGAGATATGCCTACAGTGAAGGAGACTTACCTTTTACAGAGAATATGTCAAAGAACGTACTTAATGTTCCCTTATACCCTGAGATAAAAAAAGAAAATCTCGATTATATGATAAAATCAATCAAGGAGTTTTTTCAAAGATGAAGGACGTAAAAGATATATCAATCAATAAGAAAGAATCTATAAAGGAAGCAATGCGTATAATAGACCGTGGAGGAGTAAAGACTGGCGTTGTTATAGATGATAAAAATAAGCTTTGCGGCATAGTTACAGATGGAGATATAAGAAGAGGCATATTGGAGGGCAAGCATATAGATGAAGAGATTTCAAATGTCATGAATCTTGATCCAGTATTTGCTTATATTTCCGATTCAAAACAAAAAGTTATAGAAGTCATGAAAAAGAAGGATATCATTGGTGGAATCCCCATAGTAGATGGATCTAAAACAGTAAGGGATTTTGCAGTTATCACAGAGGGAAAAGATATATCTTACTTCAATATGTCCAAGCATATAAATAATCATCTTAAGAAGATACTTGTCATAGGTGGAGCAGGATATCTTGGCTCTGTCCTTGTAAAAAAACTTCTTGCAAAAGGTTATTCTGTAAATGTTCTTGATAAGTTTATCTATGTAAAGGATTCTCTCAAATCATTAAGTTCTAATCCATATCTGAATGTAATAGAGGGCGACACAAGGCACATAGAGGATATAAATCAGGCAATAAAGGGAGTAGATGCAGTTGTACATCTTGCAGAATTGGTGGGAGATCCTGCCTGCGCATTAAATCCCCAGACAACTCAGGAAATAAATTATCTTGCTACAAAAACAACAGCAGAGATATGCAAACATTTTCAGATAAACCGGATGGTATACGCTTCTTCATGCAGTGTCTATGGTGCTTCAAAAGATGGCAATCTTCTTACAGAAGATTCACCTTTAAATCCTGTTTCTCTTTACGCAAAGATGAAAATAGCATCAGAAGATGCGCTTCTTGAGATGAAAGATGAGAACTTCCTTCCTACAATACTTAGATTTGCAACCATCTTTGGCCATTCTTCAAGACCTCGTTTCGATCTTGTAGTCAATACTCTGACAGCAAAAGCAGTAAAGGAGGGTAAGATAACAATTTTTGGAGGGGACCAGTGGAGGCCAAATGTATATGTTGGAGATGTAGCAGACACAATAATTTCAGTACTAGAGGCGCCTATAGAAAAAGTCGGGGGCGAAATATTTAACGTAGGCTCAGAAAAGAATAATTACACTATAAATCAGATAGGTGAGATGATAAAAGAAGCAGTACCATCAGCAGAACTGATCATAGATGAAAAAGATATAGACAAAAGAGATTATAAAGTTGATTTTACAAAGCTAAGGGAAACATTAAATATGGACCTTAAAACAAGTATAATTGATGGTGTAAATGAGATAAAATCAGCATTAGAGACAGGCAAAACCCTTGATTACACTGACAGCAAGTATAGTAATATAAAATTCTTAGAAGACAACGGAAGAAATCTTTAATTATTCATAATCAGTTTAGCTGCTTTTTTTGTCTTATCTTTTATAGTTTCGAAGTCCTGATCATTCATCCTTTCTCCTATATCTATAAACACATGCCCTCTCAAAGGAAATGAGCATTTATAATATTCATAGATGAAATCTTTTCTTTTTTCAGGATCTATTCCATATCCACGATATTTCTTCACTTTCATCAGTATATCTTTAAGTTCATCTAGTTTGTTTATACTGGCTTGGATGCACACTCCCTTTCTTTTTGTATAATATTCATTTCCAAAAGTTATAAGTGGCTTTTCCAAAACTATCGCTTCATATCCTGTAGTTGAATTTATTGTGATTATCCCCATAGAATTTCTTATAAGGTCCATATTGTTTGCATTGTAATCTATGACCCTTACATTCTTCAACCTTTTAAGGCATTTTAGTTCATTTCTTGTAAAATCACTTCCAAGATAATGTGGATGCCCTTTAACATAAAGCTTTATATCTTGAGGAAGAAATTTAGATATTTTTCTTATCAATTTTAACTGATCTCTTGTTTCTATGGGTGCCTTAAATGTTATTGCAGAATCTCTTTTCCTATGGAGTGGAAAATAAAAATAATTTTCTTTTTGTTTAGGCTGCTCCAAGAGTCTTTTTGTCATTCTTGAATTAAGCCATTCTTTTAAGTATATCAATGTCATCTCTATTATGTTAAATTGGGATTCATTAGGATTTATATTTTTTATTATCTCTATCAACTGTTTAAATTTGTGTTTCAGAGTATTAAATGAAAACCCTAAGTTTAACTTGCTTAAGTTCTGAACTTCCGATAAGAACACATTCCTGGATAATAACAGATCCTTTATTGATTCATAAATATCATCTCTTTCTTTCTTTCTTTCTTTGATATCTTCCAGTTGAAGTGGAACCCCATCTTTAATACATACATATCTAGTGTCTTCTGATAAAGTAAATGGCATGAATGAATCATAATATTCTATTCTCATCTTTTTTACAACATAATAAAATACAATATCAGTCACTTCAGCAGGATAACCAATTGTACAGAAATCTATCTTATTTTTTTCTAAAAATTTCCTAAAGAACCTGATATGTCTTACGATCTTTTTTTTATCTTTTTTCTTTGGTTTGAACTTACCTATATGAAAATAAAGATGTTCAGAATATAATATTGAATTAAAACTGACGCCTAACCATTTTTCTTCCTTCTTGATATCTTGATCAGAAACTTTTGTCTTGTAAACTGGATCTTCATACATATTAATAACTTTGATATTTTTAGCATAACCTTCCATAAGCATCGGTCTTCTTGCTATAAAATAAGTTGTCCAATCTTCTGGAAAGACATTATTTGCCCAATTTCTAAGGCTTTTTCTATCTTGACCTATTGATCTGCTTAAAAATATTGCAAAATTTATTTTCTTTTCCATCTTAGTCTCTCAATTACATCTCCAAATATTTTTCCAATCATGCCAATATCATGGTTTTCTTTCATATATTTGATAGATTTCTTGCTGTAATCCTCATATTTATTTGTAGAAGATAAAAACCTTATCTTTTTTTCCATATTTATAGCATCTCCTTTGCAATAAAATCCAAATTTATTCTTAAAAACATTGTCTGGATTGACATTTAATGAGACTATAGGGGTTCCAACCGCTAAACTTTCCAGCACAGTCATAGGCAGATCCCCTTCATATCTTGAAGTTAACACAAAAACTTTCGCTTTAGAGTAATGCTCATTTATCTGTTCTTTAGCCACAAAATCAAGGAATTTTAAATTTTCAATGCCATTAGTTTTATTTTTAACAGAATCAAAATATTTTTTATCATTGCCTTGAGGGCATATCATTAAAAAATCCATATTCTCTATCTTCTTTGCCAGTTCTATAAAAAGTTCAGGCTGTTTCCATTTTACACATCTTCCGACCCATAAAGCATAATTTTTCTTTGAAGACATTTTAGATGCAACATCTATACCTTTCTTCATAACAATTGAATCTCTCCTGCCTTTATACTTCATTAGGTTTTTTTGCTGTCCTCTGTTCTGGCATATGATTAGATCTGCAAAACTCAACCCTCTATTGAAGAAAAAATTCACAAAAGGTCCGAACATTTTTCTTAACCCATCTTTGTTGACATCTATATCATGGGCTACCATATAGATAAATTTTTTCTTGTATATCTTGCAGAATAGCCCTGTAAGAAAAGTTTCATAGCTCGTGCTTCTTTGTATATAAACATCAGATTTAGTGTTCTTGAATGATTTCCAGAAGTCAAAAAAGATTCTTGCATAATTTACAATCCCTCTTTTTGGTTTGAAAGATCTGAATATTTTTATTCCATTAAATTCTTTTTTATCACCTTGTCCAAAATCTCCGACTATAAATGAAACCCTAAATCTATCTTTTAATCTTTTTGAAAGTTCTACTAGCTGAACCTCTGCACCTCCAAATCCTGCTTTGCATCTTTTGTCAAATAATGGGTATGCAAAAGTAGATACAAAACAAACTTTTATCTTATCCATTTTTCATACCATTTTCCAAACAAGAACAATCTTATCTTATAAATGTTGTACATAGTATTGTCCTCTTTAAGAGCCTTGTTCAGATAAAACTCATATGCATCCAAACTTAGTTTTTTTACATATTCAAGAGCATTATTTAAATCTTTTTCATATTTCTCATTTAATATCCATCTCTCAAGAGGAGGAGTAAATCCCTGTTTTCCTCTCTTGACTATCTTTTCAGGGACTATATCTTTTATTATATCTCTCATTATCTTCTTTGTCTTGAAAAGGCTAGTCTTCCATCTGGATGGAATCTTTTGAGAGAACTCTATAAATCTATAATCCAAAAAAGGGCTTCTGACTTCTAGAGAATTTGCCATAGATGCCCTGTCAACCTTAACTAAAAAGTTATCAGGAAGAGTATTAAATAACAGATCATTCAATCTCATCGCCTCTCCAAGATTCCCTTTGCTTTTTTCAAGACAGTACTTCATATTTTTCTTTGTCCATTCATTGTAGACTTTAGGCTTGAACCCCAGATCAGGAAGGGCATCAGAATATATGTTTTCTTTAGGGGATAAGGAAAGCCTAAAAGCTTCTTTTAAAAGGAAAAGACTTTGATAACTGTTAAGATTCTTTCTTGAAGGTATCTTAGCTCCAATCTTTCTAAATATCCAAGGAATCTTCCTGATAATTTCCATCCTCTTCCCAAGAACATGTACATTATACCCTCCAAACATCTCATCCCCTCCGTCTCCGCTTAAGCTGATAGTAACATTTTTTCTCGCCATCCTGCTGACATCATATGTTGGAAAGCATGAATAATCTCCTAAGGGCTCATCATAGATTGAGGCATATTTCCCCACCAGATTCTGAAAATCATCCTCTTTAAAATAGCGATGATGATGTTTCGTACCAAAATAATCCTTTGCTATATGGATATATTCTGATTCGTCAAACTTGCCTTCAAATCCTATAGAGAATGTATTGAGATTGCTAAGATCAGTAAAATCTTTCATAGCTCCGACAACAACACTTGAATCAAGCCCTCCGCTTAAAAAAGCACCTACAGGAACATCTGCTATCATCCTTAATCTTGTAGCATCCCTGAGAATATTCTTTCCTTCTTCTATAATCTCTTTTTTATCATATACAGGATCATATCCATCTATCTCATAATATTCCCATTTCTTCAATTCTTTCTTTTCAAGATCAAATATCATATTGTATCTTGGTTCAAGCTTATACACATCTTTGTATATTGAATAAGGAGAAGGTATGAATCCCAGTGAAAAATAAAGGTCTAACGCATCTTTATTTATATTATATTCTTCTCCAAGACCAAGATCTTTATATTCTAAAATACTTTTCAACTCACTTGCAAAGATAAACTTTCCATCTTTAAGATAATAATAAAAAGGTTTTTGCCCCAGCCTGTCTCTTGAACAAAAAAATATATTTTTTTCATGATCATGTATGCAAAAGCTCCACATACCATTGAACTTCTTGACGCACTCAGTTCCCCACTCAATATACCCAGCCAATATAACTTCAGTATCAGTCTTTGTATTGAAACTATACCCTTTTCCAGAAAGCTCACTCCTCAATTCTTTAAAATTATATATTTCTCCATTAAAGACTATGCTTGTAATACTTTTTAACCTCCCTCTAAGAAACTTATTATACTCTTCCTTGTTAAAAATTTCACTAAAAGCCCCTGTTTCTTTAGAATAGAACGTCGGCTGATGTCCGGCATTACTCAGATCAAGTATAGAAAGCCTTCTTTGCCCTAGAGAAACACCTTTATCAGTATAGCTACCATTATCATCAGGCCCCCTATGCTCAATTACCTCATTCATCTTTCCGATCAATTCCCTATCTTCCCAGTTAAATCCGATTATTCCACACATATTATATCCTCAAGTAAAGTTTTTCTATATTTTTTATATTGTCTTTTATATCAAACTCATTGACTGCTTTATCTCTTGCATTTTTCCCCATATTTTTCATCACATCTTTCTCTGATACCAATTTTCTTATAGCAAGCTTTAGCTGCTCTTCATCTCCTACCTTAAAAAGCAGCCCGTCTTTTCCATCTTCTATAATATTTTTGTGGCTGTCTATATCAGAGCATATTACTGGAAGTTCACAGCTCATAGCTTCAACAACAACCAACGGAAGACCCTCACTTTCAGAAGGCAGGCAAAATATATCAAACGTATTGAACATTTTTTGTATATCGTTTCTGAATCCTGCAAATATGACTCTTTTTCCAAGCCCCTTCTCCTCAACATATCTTTTGATATTTTCTTCCAATTGTCCTGTACCCACTATAAGTGCCTTTATCTTTTCTTCCATCTCAGCAACAGCATCTAACAATACCTTGTGACCCTTTCCTTCCTCTACTCTTCCGACGATCCCTATTATGATATCCTCCTTAGAAAATCCAAATTCATCTCTAAGAGATTGATTTGTCTTTTTGAACCTCTCAGTGTCTATCCCGTTATGTACGACTTCTATCTTTTTATCAGGTATAAACTCATATCTTTTGATAAATTTGCCGACAGATTCAGATACAGCTATTATCTTGCTGCTTCTAACAGCCATAAGTCTATTAAACAATCCCCAGAATATGCTTTTCCTGAATGGGTCTTTTGCATGCCTGGTAGATATCCATCTGACTTTAGGCATGGTCATGCTCAAAAGCCATGCATAGAAATCAGCCTCTATCAGATGGCTGTGCAATATGTCTATCTTATGCTCTTTAACAATCTTTCTCAATCTTCTAAATGAGCTCAAGCTGAATCTTGAGTCCTGCCCAAGATTTTTATACTCTTCATGTTTAGAGAATTCATCTTCGATATTCCCTTTCCTTAAAGCGGCAACATCATAATCAAACTTTTCTTTGTTATTATATCTTATCTGGTCCAATACAAGCCTTTCAGCACCCCCTCCTGTTGAAGAAGGGATTATAGCAAGAATATTCTTTTTCATACATACATCCCCTTATATTCAGATATAAGCTTTTCCCAGCTAAACTCTTTTATTTTCTCATAACCTTTCTTTCCAAGCTCAGCACACATCTCCTTATCTCCAGCCATTTTCTTTATCTTCCTAACAAAGCAGTCAACATCATCCACAGGGCACAAGAACCCGTTCTCTCCATCCTTGATAAGATCAGAAATACAGCCAACATCAGAAGCAGCAACAGCCAGCCCTGAAGCCATGGCTTCCATAACTATCCCTGGCAGGCCTTCTCCCCTGGAAGGCAGCAAAAGCATATCAGCGCTCTTTAACAGGCTTGGAATATCCTTTCTCCATCCTAAAAATATAACATTGTCCAACTTCAATCTTTGAGCCATATCAACATATTCTTTTTTCTTAGGCCCGTCCCCTGCTAAAACCAATTTAACATCCATTTTCCTGACAGCCTTGAGCATAACATCAATCCCTTTTCTTGGCACCATAAGCCCTGCATAGATGATAACAAATTCATCTTCAGATATCCCCAAACTCTCCCTGATATCCTTTGCTTGCTTAAATTTATCCAGGTTTATTCCTGTTGGGATAACAATTATCTTTTTCTTTTTAACACCAGCTTTTCTTGCATAATTTATCATACTTTTTCCATAAAGATGTACCTTGTCAGGCACAGAGAACACAAACCATCCAAAAATCTTGGAATACAAAAAAAACAGGCTATCTATCAGCTTTCCAGAGCTGAAAGAATATCCTGGAAAAGTGTCGCAGCTCATTATAAGCCTTTTCCCTGGAAAAAAAAGCTTAGCAAGAACAGCAAAAACAGAGTTGATATAAAAATAAGCCCACATATGTAAAACATCATACCTCAAAAAAACTCTAAAAAGATTGATAAAAAACATCGGAGTTATGGGGATAGGCCATTCAAAATTTCCAGGCAGGCTCAAAGCAGAATAAGGATAGATCTTCGCTTTCCTTAACGCAGAATCATTATGCCATTTATCATCTACTTTCTTAAACAGTTTCTTTGGCACAAACAAACCTATCTCATCCTTATCCCCAAGCCTGTCTATAAGCTCAGAGACAGGCCTCCTAATCAGGAAAGTGGGATTGATATAGCATATCCTCATGATGTCCTCTAAAAAAACAGTCATTTATAAAACTAGTTGTTATTTTTCTCTTTTCTCAACAGCTATCTTGCTAACAACTCTTTCCACCTTATTTTGGGTCTTCCTCACAACAGAATATGTATGGAACAACACACCTATCATAAGCATAAGCCCGACTATTATAAAGAAATCAAGCCTTCTGCCCAGGCTTAACACGTCCTTTATCAAAAAATCAAGCGAGGTTGGAAATATGACCAGCAATAAAAAAACAACCCAAACACCAAACCAAAAAAAGTATTCTTTGGAATTGAGTTCTTTTCTTCTCTGATGAAGAAATGTTATATACATCATGACAAGCGCAAAAAGCACCCCAAATATCTGTATTCCAAGTATCATCCCTTCATCCTCCACATCAACATATTCAATACAATCTTTACCCCGTCCATTACAGTAGTACCCTTATACTTCTCTGAATATATTGTCTTTATAGGTATCTGCTTATATCTCAGTTTTTTTTTGGCCATATTTGCTATCATCTCAGACTCCATGCTGTAATCATTTGCAGTCCATCTTATCTTCCTGTAAGCATAATTTGTAAAAGCCCTGTAACCGGATTGGGTGTCTTTCAGCCTTATCCCATACAGCACCTTTGCTACAAAGTTTATAAAATTGTTTCCTATCTTAAATACCAATGGCATATTTTCGTCAAACTTCCTATAGCCGAAAACTATATCTGCATTCTCAAGAGCATCTAAAAAATTAGGTATCTCTTTTGGGTCATGCTGTCCGTCTGAATCTAAGAGTATTATCTTCTCAGCCCCTTTCTTAAGGATAAAATCGCATCCTGTCTTTACAGCAGCCCCTTTCCCCAGGTTTATCATATGCCTCAAGACCAAAGCTCCTGATTTTTTTGCAGCCTCGCTTGTATTGTCTGTACTTCCGTCATCAACAACCAGGACATTATTGACATATTTCTTGGTCTGCCTTATGACTGGGCCTATCTTTTCGCCTTCATCCATAGCAGGGATCACAGCCCAGATTTTTTCATTCATTTTATTCGAGTTCAATCTCAAACTCATTCCCTTCAGAATTATCTGTCTCTTTTTCAGTTTTGTTTGTTAGATCCTCTTCCAGAGCCTCTGAAATTTCTTCCTGTTCTTCTCCGCCCCTTTTGTCTTCCAAGAGTATGATATGATAACCAAACTGTGTTTTTATAGGTTGTGAAATTTTCCCTTTTTCAAGAGAGAAGGCAGCCTCTTCAAATTCCTTTACCATCTGCCCTCTTCCAAACCATCCAAGATCTCCGCCTTCTGCAGAAGAAGGGCCTTCAGAATACTCTTCAGCCAGTGAAGCAAAATTATCTGCATCAGCCTCTTCAGCTATCTCTCCTATTAGATTAAGAGCTTCTTCATCAGTTCTTGAATCAGTCTTTACTAATATATGTGAAGCTTTAACTTCTTCCTCTTCAGTCTCTTCAACAGCCTCCTCAGAATAAGCATCCCGCCTGTCTGCCCCTTTCCAGTCAATATCATAAGTATATATCTTCTGTCCTGTAACCTGTGTCTTCTCAGCTAAAAGATCAAAATGCTCAAGCCCATGCCCTTCAAAAAAGAACATTCTTGTAAACATGCTGTCTGCAAGCCTTGGATCGCTCAGCTGAACAGAATATCCATCTCCTTCAGGGATAAGTATCACTGAAACTCCTATGGTATTCTGATCAAACTTCTTCTCTTTAACTTCCTCTCCGTCAACATAGACGATTGAATTAGGACGAGCATTTCCCTCGTTTGAAGGGATAACTGTATCAAATGTTTCTAGGTCTACCTCAATTGGGATCGGCTGCCCTGCATTTGCAACGCACTTAGCAACACCCGATTCAATCCTGCACCCTTGCTTTCCTCCGACATAACTAGGCCACGGGCTTATCCACCTGTCTGCATCTGTATTCTGCACTTCATAATAGATATCGTCTGCTTTCTCTTCGCTAAGATTAAATTTGTTTCTCAAAAGTTCAGTCCCTTCCATCGCATCAAGATTTTTCACAGACTGATACATGTATGCTTTTTCAAAGTCCCAGCTTCCGAAATGGCCCCAGACTCCTGCTTTTCCCACCATATCTTCAGAAGCGATATAATAATGAGGCAGGGTATCTTCGCATTTTGTATACTTGATCATCATAGAAACTTCTTCTTCAGAAAATCCCTGATCCTCCAGCATCTTTTCAGAATCTTCTGCATCAAGGACAAATATCTTGTTCAGTATATCTATAGCCTCAACAGTATGCTTGTTCTCAATTGCAATACTGCATTTTCCCTTTCCTGCAACCTCATTCTCCCATTCCCACTCTCCATCGGCTAAAAAGCATTCTAAGAGGTGAGGAGGCAGTTCCTGTCCGCAGTTCAGCATCCTTAATATTCCAACAGCCTTTGTCTCATTATCTTCAATAAGGCTCTTTCCTGCCCAGTGTATCCTTTCTCCCTGGTTTCCTCCGTCAAAAGTAACTCTGATATCATTAGCAACAAACCAGTGTCCAAAATCCCACCAGGTAGTTATATATCCGATTCCGTCTTCAGCATCTTTCTTTACCTCATCAAGAGTAGAATCCCATGCATCATTATAGCTGGGAATCTCTCCCATACCAGTCCTGTGTGCAGCCTTTATAGGAGACACCAGGAACAGGCAGAACAATGCTATAAGCACAGCGCTGGTTATCCTCTTATCTATGTGGATCTCCTGGCTTATCCAGTCCCTGAAGAATCTGTATACAACTCCAACACCTATCCCAAAAGCTACTGCAAAGGCAGGCACCATCAGGATAGCAAACCTTATTCCTTTTGTAAAGCTATACCCTGTCCCAAAGAACCAGATCGCTATAAGTAATGAATACATTATATAATGATTGCCTTCTTTATTCTTCTTGAGCGCAGCAAATATTATTCCCAGGATTGCGAATGTAAAAAGGAGATTGCCCCCCATCTGATCAACGATCTGCCCAAGAGGAACAGCATTAAATTCAGCTACAGTTGTAAGTACATTAGGCCATATCTTGGTTACAGCAACATCTTTCATCATAGCAAACCCTATTACCTGGCTGTAAAGTAGCTTTATAGCATTTATAGATGAAGCCAATATTATCGATAAAAGACTTACAGCTAAAAACAACCCGGATTTTCCTACAGGCATCTTAACCTTTTCAAATAATGCCTTAAAATCCAAAAATCCTTTCTTATATACATGAACAGCTACAACAACTATAACATACCCTGCAGCAGCAGCCAACAGGAAATCATAGATATGATAAGGTCTCCACATCCTGGTAAACAGATAGAAGCTTATCCCTCCTAATATTGAAAACAAGGATGTCTTCTTCCAGTCTTCAGAATATACTGTTTCTAAAAAGAACCACATTATAAATAGAGGAAATATTATATTAGCTGCATCTGTATCAGAAAATCCTGCAGGAGTCCTGCTCAACAATGCAGAATTGATAGCGACGATCATAGCTGCAAAAAATCCGCCTACATTCCCCCCAAGCTTTCTTGCTATGAAAAATGCAGGTATTATTGATAACCCTATAAGTACAACAGGGATAAGGAAAAATCCCTGCATCAATGGCATATTTCCGAATATATTACCTATCTTATATATCCATATCCCCAGATAAGATACGAGATTAAGTTCTGAGATCTGCCCAAATCTTCCGTTCCTGTAGTTGTAATATTTCCCATCATCCCGTAGATCACACCCAGAACTGCCGCATTCAAGATAATTCTTTCCAAAACCATACCAAAGCCAAGGGTCTATAGCCAATAGATAAGTGTAATCTTTTCCATTCTCAGCAGTATACTGCAGTCTTGATCTGAACTGATCAGCAGTGCCTTTTATCTGCCCCTCGATCATATCTTTCTTCTCTTTCAACAATTCCTGAAAATTATCATTGATCAAAGCTTGTTTATTCTCAGCAGGAAGGTTAGGATATTGCTGGCTTACCTGGCTTTCTATCTGATTTCTGTAATAATTATGGACACTGTTCTCAGCCCAGTTTTCAGTCACAGGAAGATCAGCAGGATACATCCTGAAAAAAGTTGAAAAGAATATAGCTATAAATATCAATAATACAGGCAAAGCCCACTTATTGCCCTTAAAAAAATCCTTTACAGATATAACTGCTCCCTTGATATCCAGAGAAACATCTTCTTTTTCATCTTCTGGCTTGTCTGTTTTCTCCTTTTTAAATACATTCTTTATCTTGGAAAGATCAATCTTTTTATCTTCTATATCTCCAACATCTTCTTCAATCTTTTCAAATTTCTTCTCTTTTTTCTCAAGCTCTTTCTCTTTTTTAGCCTCTTCTTTCTCCAGCCCAGCTTCCTCTTCTTTTATGACCCCTATCTCATCTTCTTTCTCTTCAATCTCTTCCTTAAGCTCTTCAAGCTCTTCTTTGTCTTTCTCTAATCTCTGTATATCCTTCTTATCTTCAGAAATCTCTTTTTTCTTATTAGAAATATCTTCATCTATCTCCTTTTCAGTTTCTTCAACCTTTTCAGAGTCCTTTTTCCTCTTGAAAATGTTCTTTATCTTTCCCAGATTCAGCTCGATTTCTTCATCATCTTCCATTTGAAATTCCCCTGCATACAGTTCATCTCTCGAAAACCAGCCTTATTTATAAGTTTTTCTTAAAAATAACAAAAGTCTCGGCTGTTTCAATATTATCTTAAAAGCTGATCTAAGCAGCATATCTCTGTTTTTTAGCTCTTTTTTAACTCCAGAAAGCAGCCTGATAAGCTTGTCATAATCCCTATCAGAAAAATTATTCAGAAACTGCCTTATCTTAGAATGCAGCCAAAGCTCATTTTCAATACCCCTGACAGCCTTACCATAATCTCCTCCATCAGATAAACAATCAGCAAGCTTATCAGCAGCCTTTAATCCGGGAACTATCCCTCCTCCTGTTGTCGCTTTGACCTGCATAGCAGCATCTCCAACTAAGAATACATTGCCTTTACTTATCTTAACCTTCTTCCAGACAGGGATAAGCCCTGCCTGCTTGCTTATTATATCCTTTTTATCTATATTTTTAACATCAAGAAATCTCTTAAACACTTTAGAAGAATATTTCTTTCCAGCGACCCCTATCCTTGCAATTCTGGAAGATTCCGGAACAACCCATGCAAAAAACCCAGGTGCAATACTCCCAAGATAGACCTCATAACGATCATCAAAATTCCCCTTCACTCTTGCCTGCACACCAACATAAAAATCTCTTTTTCCATACATTCCGGAAGATTTAGCAACTTCAGACAAAGGCCCGTCAGCCCCAACTATAGCATCTGCATCTACTCTTTTTTTACGCTTAGACTTGGTATCCTGTATGATTATCCCATCATCTTCATATCCTAAAAATTTAGAATTCAGGTGTATTTTAGCTCCTGCTTTCCGCGCCATCTTAGCGAGATACTTGTCAAACTTAGCCCTGTCAATAACAATATCATCAACCTCGAACTCAGAAAGAGCTCTTTTAGAATATACCTTTACCTTCTTAATCTCATTTAATAAGAATTCGTCTTCAATATCAACTATTTTCCTTATCTCTTTAGTTAAGATTCCTGTACACTGCACTGGCTTGCCTATAACAGGATGTTCTTCAAATATATGCACATCCTTGCCTTTCTCAGCCAATTTCCAGGCTAAAAAGCATCCTACAGGTCCTCCGCCTATGACAGCTATCATTTTATAGTCCTTCATCTAAGAAATAAACAATGAAAAGAAAAAAAGAAAAAAGAACAAACTTAGTAATAAGTTTGTGACTCTTCAGAATCTTCGTCGTCGCCTTTAAGCTTGCTGAAACCAACTATAAGTCCGATTATGACCAATAGTACAACCAAAACGATAAGTGCAACTTCAAGACCTTTCTTAGCGCTGTCCCATCCTGAACTTTCAGGTTCAGCGATGTTAGCTTTAAGAGTCAAGTCCTGTACTGACTTTCCGTCGCTCTTGATTGTTAGTCCAACAATCTTTTCTCCTGCAGTAGCTCCTTCGTTAGCTGAAACGCTTGCGAAAACCATCTTGGTCTCTCCGCCTTCAAGCACAACTAGGCTTGGGCTAACCTTAACGTTTGCCCAGCTTCCTGCAGTAGCTTCAAGAGTGTATGTCTTTGCTGAGTTTCCAGTGTTGCTTAGTGTTATCGGATAAACAACGCTTTCTCCGCCAGCAGTTATGTCCTGTGTCTCGCTGCCGACAGCTACGATAGTCTTTCCAACATCAACATTACATGCATCACTTTCAACAACAGTTACTGTATGCTCTTCAGTTACAGTTTCGTCTCCGTCATCAAAAGTAACAGTTACAACTGCCTTATAGTCTCCTGCTGGAGCGCACTCAGGTACCCACAGATAAAGCTCTTCACTTGTTTCTGTGTCTTCGTTTTCCAGCTCGTCCATATAGTCAGAATCTGCTACTTTTAGTTCAGGAATCTCAACATTAACTTTTACGTCTTCTTCAGTTTCTCTCCCAACATTCTTAAGCCTTGCGATAGCTCTTAGAGAGTGTCCAGCCTTAACTTCATAAGCTGGGCTGAAGATAACGTCTTTGATTGTTATTCCGTTTCTTACAGGATCAATTTCAACGATCGCATTGAATGTAGCTTCATCATCTTCATAGTTTGAAACTTCTATTCTCAATGCATACTGTATCTCTTCGTCATCGTCTTCTATGTCCATCCTGTCTGGAAGCTTTATTACAAGACCATCATTTTCATCTACATAATATGTCTTGTTAGCTTTCACTGCGATAGGATCTGTTTCTGCTTCAACACTGTCCTGGTCATGGTCAAGCCCGTTTATTTCAGCCTGAACAACGATATTGTCATCGTCACCAGTAGCGCTAAGCTTAACTTCTATCTCTATCTCGTCTCCTCTGTTGATTCCGCCTCTGATTTCGCCTTCTTCAACAGCTCTGTCGTTTATATACACTTTTTCGATTTCAACAGGCACGCTATCCGCTTTTACTATTCCGGAAATAGCTATTAAGCCTATTAAAAATAGCGCAATTACGCTAAAAAGCTTTATTTTGTTTGCTTTCATTTTTTTAATCCCTCCTATGCTTTTATTTTTTATATTAAAGCATTAAACCCCCAAGTTTTGTTGTTATTGTATAATCACAACCCATATATAAAGCTTTTGCTTTTTTTAGTATATGCGAGTGATTACTTACTCTAACTATTGTTCAATGATAACATTACTCTATTTTGAAGTCTCTGTATTTTACTCTTCTTAACTTATCATTGCTCACTGATATCCTGATAGCGTATTTTCCGCTGTTTTCATCACTAGGTATGTCCATATAAATTCTCTTGCTTGCATCTTCATCATCCTCAAGATCAAATGGCCCTACACTTCTTACTATTCCCATCTGAGGTATAGATGCAGTTACTTTCACATTCTCCAGATCTTCTTCAGCAGTGTTCTTTAATGAAACTGCCAGCACTAGTGTATCTCCACCTTTGATATAGTCTCCGCTTACAACTCTCAATCCAGCCATCATAAGGTTGTCCCTTCCAGGGATATCTTCAAACTCAGTCACTGCTATGCTGAAATTCTGGGTCACTTCTCCTCCTATTCCGTCGCTTGCTTTTATCACTACTTCATTTGTTCCCTTGTCTCTGTAATCAGGAAGCCATGATACATCTCCATTGCTTGGATTGATTGTCATGCCTTCTGGGCCTTTTTCCAGTGAGTATGTTATCTCGTCCCCGTCAGGATCTACAGCATCAGCATTGTAAGAGTAATCCTCTTTTACAAGCGCTGTAGTGACTGGGCTTGATGTAAAGTATGGCGCTCTGTTTATATCTTCAGATACGCATATCGTGAATTCCTGAACATCCCATCCGCCGTTTCCATCTCCTACGACAACATCAACATCATAATCTCCTGAAGCTGATGGTATCCATTCTATAAGTCCGGTATCTTCATCTATATCCATTCCAGCAGGCGCATCAGCCAGTGAATATGTTAATGTATCTCCGTCTGCATCAGTCGCTTCAACATCATATTCATATTCAACATCAATTTCAGCCTCTGTTATAGGATCTGAGGTTATTACAGGAGGGTTGTTTCCAGATCCACCATCCACAGTTATCTTGAATGGCTGAACATCTGTTCCTCCGCTTCCGTCATTTACAGCTACAGTTACATCATATTCTCCTGCAGCAGCCGGAGTCCATCCTATAAGTCCTGTATCTGCATCGATAGTCATTCCAGCAGGGAATGCTGTCAATGAATAGGTCAATGTATCATTATCTGCATCTTCAGCTTCAACATCATACACATAATCTGCATTCACAGAAGCTTCAGTTACAGGTTCTGATGTTATTACAGGAGGATTGTTTCCAGCTCCTGTTGTGACATCTAAAGTAAACTGCTGGGTGTCTGTTCCTCCGCTTCCGTCATTTACAGCAACAAGTACAGTATGGCTTCCTTCTTCTTCAGGCGTATCCCATCTTACTGTTGCCCTTGTGTCATCCTGCCTTTCTATAGCCATTCCAGATGGTTTTGCAACAAGGCTGAATGTCAACACATCAAAGTCAGCATCAAAAGCCTCTACACTATATACATAGCTGGAGTTTGGCTGCACTTCAGTAACAGGAACACTTCCTATTACAGGAGCATCATTTATGTTCATCACAGTTACTCTGAATGTATCACTATCATATATATCTCCGCTGTCAGTTACCTTAACAGTTACATCGCATGTTCCAATATAGTCTGCAGCAGGGTCGATATCTATCATGTTGTGCTCGCTTATAGTTACACCGCATGTTTCGCTTGTATCTCCTGAGACTATCTCATAACTAAGCTGGTCAGAAGATTCCTCTCTGTCTTCAGCATAATTCTCAAGATTGATTATTCCTTTCTCCTGAGTATCTTCATAGACTGTAACATCAGGAAGCCCGCTTATTGAAGGCCCAAGGTCTGTAGGAGTCACTTCTACTCTCATGTTTGCGCTGTCCTGTCCTCCTTTTGGATCAGTTACAGTCAATGTAAGCACATCTGCTCCAACCTCAACTCCGGTCAGTGAAAGAACATGAGTTTCAGGATCCACTGAATATTCAACGATCCTTGATCCGTATATGCTTTCAATGCTCCATGCTAATGTTGAATCAGCATCATCATTGTCCTGCACATAATCATCCAGGTCAATATCTGAATACTTTCTTCTTGATATTGAAACACCTGGCAATTCATTTATGGTAGGAAGATAATTCACATGATCCATGAATATCTTGTATGTCGCATCTCCATTGCCCATAGCTATATTTCCTGTATTAGCTGTATAAGAAGAATGCTCAGCCTCATACATGTAATCTCCATAGCTTAGCCCTGTAAATGTTATGGCTCCTTCTCCGTCAGTTGTTAAGGTCTGGTCATATCCGTCTCCTGTCAGCTGCACATCAACTCCCTCTATAGCAGTAAATGTATCAGCATCTTCAACAGTGATCGTCAGGTCATGAGACGGCTGTTCATATATGTATTTTGTCTGGCTTATTGCCCTCGGCTCGTTTGAGATGCCATTGCACCTTCCGTCATCCCCTGTTCCTGTCAATGTAACCAGATATTCTCCTGCTTCAGTAGGAACTATACTTACAGAAGCAGATTCAAGAGCATCGATATCTCCTGTAGCTTCATAACCTGCTGTCTGCGGAAATCCGTCGATGCTCTGTCCGTCTTTTGTTATATCTACAGCAACCTCAGTTCCTATTGAATATCTGTTCAATACATTATCTCTGTAGTTGCTTAATCTTTCAAATGTGATAGTCAGCTCTTCCCCTACTTTAGGGAAATCATCTGAAAATTCCATGTTCTGCATGTTTGTAAAACAAAGCTCTGATACAGGGTCAACAACTGCAAAGTCGTCAGTCCATGTTTCAGTTGTAGTGCTTTCACACATCTCATCAACTATGCTTGTTTCCACAACAGCAGTATATCCAGTTCCAACTTCTGAAGGCGTCCATCCGGTAAATTCAACCTGCTCTTCACTGTTAGCCATTATATGAAGCGTTTTTGTCTCATCATATACAATATCTCCTTCAGGATCATAAACTTTCAGATTGACTTCAGTATCAGCATCATACCAGTCTTCATATTCTGCAGGAACCATGAAAGGAGGTTGCCCATTATGCACAAAAGCACTGACTATATCTCCCTCTATCATTGTCTTTACAGATACTGTTATGGGCTGTCCTACTTCTACCTGTCTGTTAACTTCATCATAATAGTTCAAAGAGAAACTTGTCAAAGGAGCTCTGCATCCTTCAATCTTGTTCATTGTATGTTCATAAGTTCCAAGATAAGCATCTTCTCCTCCAGGATTCCAGTTATCTGTCCTTGTCCACTGCTTTGGAGCATATCCTTCTGCAAATGCATAAGCAGCATAATCTTTAGGAGTGTCTGAATAAGGATAAGTGTACAACAGCTCATCATCTGTGTTTGTATAATAATAGCCGTTGGCTGGAGCATCGCAGTTATCATCTGTACATTCTCTTAGATATCCATCTACTGTAACTGGATTGCCGTCTTTATCATAAAATTTATCTAGCTCATAGTTTCCTGCAGCAGGGCCTACATTAGTGTATGTTGCAGCAGCAACAGATCCTACTATCAGCAGTAAAAACATGATTGATATTGTTAGTATTTTTGTCATTTTCATTTTTTGATACCTCTCTATTCTCCTGGAATTGTTACATCTCTTGTTGGTGCGCTGTCAGGGCTTGGCTGTCCGTCAACTGTCTGGCTTGGTCCTGGTGTACCAGTCTGTCCTTCTCCGCCTGAATTTACTCCGTCGCTGGTCTCAGTCCTGTTTCCGTTTGACTGGTTATTGTCAGCTTCTTCCTGTCCTTTTGATTTTCCACTGTCTGCTTTTCTCATTCCATAAACAACCGTAGCAACAGTTTTCTTCGCAAAGTCTGCAAAATGTCCTAAGGCATTGCCCTGATGTTCATTTGCAGTAGTGCTGCTTTTTCCGTTTACGCTTACTTTTCTTGGATTATAAGCCATGGTTATAGCATCTATCTCTCCATTTGGAGCATTTGATACATGAGGAGTATAACCTTTTTCAGCAAGAGCCTCAATCTCATTTTTTAGCTGGCCTATATCTATCATTGTGCCGTCTCTTGTACTTCCATGCTTTTCCAGTTTGTTTCTAAGGCTGCTTATCTCATTTCCAAGAGGATCTCTTCTGCCAAGCCTTCTTCCTTCTTCCTGCTGTTTTGTTCTCTCTTTCTCCAGACTTTTAATTTCTGCCTCTATTCCCTTTTTCTGATCTTCTGAATAAACAGATCTGTCAGTTTTTATTGATACTTTTCCACTATTCTTATTTTCAGTAGCCTTAACATTATGATACCCTATTTCATTGTTCAGGTTGAAAACAATAGCATCATCTCCAACATTCACTTTCTGTACATTTTCTCCTGGATTTTCCTTGACAACCCTTTCAAGTTCATTTTTAAATATCTCTTGGGATTTTTTATTGCCTCTTATAGCTTCTTTTATGAATCCAGGCAGTGACGTGGCATATTGCCCTATTGATTCAAGAACAGACAAAGCTTTCTTTCCAGCACCTTTTGCATTCCCAAACTCTTTTGCGCTGTATTCTGTATCCCTTGCCAATGTTCCTAATATCGGTATTTTCTTTATGTTAAACTGATATGGACTTGATCCAAGACCGCTTCCTTCGAGAGTTTTTGCAAAATGTTCAGCATATTCTCTGCTCATGTCTTTGCTTCTTGGAATTTTGATTTCCTTTCCGCCTATTGTATAACCCCATCCATTTTCTGACTTATCCAGTTCAAACTGCAGGTTGTTCTCAAGAGCAGACTTAGCAACAGCTCTCATAATATCTTTTCTGATATCATTTTTCTGTTCTGTTATTCTTTTGTTTCTGTTTCCTCTGATTGAGAACCTTCTATTTTCTCTCCTGTTTCTGCTGCCTAATGATTCCTTTTGCTTTTCAGATATATACTCGCCAAGATTTATTTTTCCATCAGTTGTGTTCATCTCAGAATTTTCGTCAACACTAACTTTAACTGTTTTGTTGCCTATTGTTGTGATCGCAGTCAAAGAACCGTTTTTATTTTCTTCAAATGCCACCATCTTTTCTTTTAAGTCTATGCTATTTGTATTTCCTGCATATATATGGCCTCTTTTTTCATAAACACCATCAGGTGTAACTGTCTTTGCAGGAGCAACTTCATTAAAATGATCTAGGTAATAATCAATAGCATCTTTATACCCTACAGTAGGGTTCAATCCATTAGCTACAGTATTATCTATTCTTTTTTCAAGGTCAAAAAGAGCTTTTCTTGCAGAACCGATGTCTCCTCTTTTTATATAGACATTTATATTTGCAAGATCAGATTCCTGATTCTTTTCTTCTCCATGCACCAATCTTCCAAGACGATTAAGCTGTTCAGCATCCCATGGTCTGAATTCATCCTGATCTCCTTTATAATGTCTTGTTTGATCCAAAGCAGCAACATCCTCTTCTAACTTAGATTCAGGAACTGTTTTCTCTGCTTTAGGCTTCAAATGAACTATATTATCAGGCTTCTTTTCATCATAACCTTTTTCTGTCTTCTCTTTAGTATAATCTTCTTTTACAGGAGCAGCTTCAT
>WJJM01000047.1 GCA_014729675.1 Candidatus Woesearchaeota archaeon
TGCTATACAAAATTTTTCCCCTAAAAATAGTTTAGATCACAAGATAGGCTCCCTTTGGTCGCTTTGATAAGGGAAAAACTCTCGATGTCGTCGCTCATTCCATTCGCTCCTACTTCGAGCCACGTTGCACTCTCCTGTCCCAAATGTCGCTGGCGCTCTTTTGGGAAAGTCGGGTCGTATAGCAGGTTTTTACCGGTTCGGCTCCTGCAGAGCCTCTCCCAACTTTTGCTTCGCAAAAGCTCGGCAAAAACCGATGCTATGCTCAATAAAATTCTTACTTTTTAGAGAACAAAAAGGGTTTTCCTATTAACTGAAAGGGGCGTTTTCTCATCTATAAAATGGTTGGGACAAATCGATGGATTTATATATAACAACTTAAATAAATAATATATTAATCAAATTAAACAAAGGTGATACAAATGAAAAAAATTAGTTTATTACTAGGACTTATACTTGTTCTTTCTATGGCTGTTGTTTCAGCACAGAACGAAAATTATTTTTTTGTTGTTGACGACCAAGCACCATCAGAAGATGTTATGTTAGTACAAGATATTATTTCAAATTTACAATTAAATCTTCCACCAGGAAATGTTAAATTAAATAGTCAGGTAACTACAGAAGATTTACCTGATAAAGTTACAACTTTTGTATATATGCAAAACGCTTTAATCATTGTAGGTGATACTGCCCCATCTGAATATGTTGTTTTTGCACAAAAAGTTTCTAACTATCTTCAAGGAAGAGGAATTTCAGCAGAACAAAAAATAAGTTCTGAAATAAATGATGATGATCTTAAGGAAGAAATGGCTCAACAGGCAGTTTGTGGCAAAACAAATTTATTATCAAAAGGACAAACAAAAACTTATAGATTTCCAGATGGCACAGATTATGAAATTTCTTTAAAAGAAATCAGCAATAATAAGGTTAAATTTGAAATAAATGGAGAGGTAACTAGTTCATTGGCATTAGGAAATAGTTATATGCTTGCTGATGGTGAAGAATTCATAGCAGCATCTGTTTCAACTAACTCAGCTTCTTTTTGTATAAATGGAGCTGCTGGACAGGTTATTGAAGAAGAATCAAACTGCGGAAAAACAAATAGCCTTACAACAGGAGAAACTAAAGCATTAAAATTTCCAAATGGTGCTATCTATGAGATAAAAATAGAATCAATAAGCAATAATAAAGCTAAATTAAATATTAATGGCGAAATCACCAGTTCAAAAGGAACAGGAGAAAGCTATATGTTAGCTGATGGTGAAGAATTAATTATTGCTTCGGTATCTGGTAATGCTGTTTCATTCTGCATAAATGGAGCCGCAGGTGAAATCATAGTAGAACCATCAACTAAAAAGCATTATTTTGTTGTAGATGACACTGCACCAGCTTCTGATGTTCAACAATTAACAAAACTGATTAATGAATTAAAAGAACAAGGAATCATTTCAGATGGCGAATATGAATCAAAATTGAATGGTGAAGCATCCAGAAATGATTTAGAAGATAGGGTAACAGTTTTCATTTATAATGGAGATGCAATTATAATTGTTGGCTCAACTTCTCCATCTGAAGATGTTATTTTATCAATAAAAATATCAAATGTTCTAAAAGACGAATTTGATATTAACCCAGGAGCAACGCTTTTGAGCTCTGAAATAACATCAGATGATCTTACAGAAGCTATGGAAGTTAAAGCAAAATGTGGAAAAACCAACAGCTTGCTTGAAGGAGAGACAAAAACAATAGAATATGTTGATGGTACAGTATATGAAATGGAACTAACTTCAATAACCAACAATAAAGCAAAATTTACAATCAATGGAGAAGTAACATCAGCTTTATCAGCAGGAGATAGTTATATGCTTTCTGATGGTGAAGAGTTTATACTAGATACACTATCATCTAGTTTAGGTAAATTTTGCATAAATGGAGGCTCAGGAGAAGTTATCAGCGCTCCAACAGTTACAGGACCAACCATTACACCTACAATCGAACCAACAATAGAAGTAGAACCTGATGAATGCAACACTAATGCAGATTGTGATGACAATAATGCATGCACTTCTGACTTATGTTCTGGAACACCTAAAAAATGCTCACATATTGATGCAAGTTTAGGTTGCAGTTCAAATGGAAACTGTATTCCAGTAGGTGTAAGAACAGATGGAATGTATTGTGATATTGATAGAACAATGAAATCACAAGTTGAAGAAACTGGTAGCTGTAATAATAACTATGAATGTGTTAGTAATGTCTGTGTAAACAGCGAATGTATAAGTCCTAGCTTCCTTCAAAAGATACTAAACTGGTTTAAAAACCTATTTGGATAAAAAATAATATTTTTTCTTTTTTTATTTGCCCCAACCTTGATGTAGTTCTATAAAGCTCTCCGAGCTTGATAAAAAACGCCCCTAGATGTATTAACTAAAATGGGCTTACGCCCTTGACAAACGGAAAACCCTTTAAAATATAGTCTGCTACGCAGAGATTGATTGAAAGTAAGAATTTTACTTTTCGGAACGAAATTTGCCAGAACTCCGCAAACGTATTAATTCTTTTTCTTAATGTGTTAATCTAAAGAACCAGATACTTTTAATTGATGTGTTTCTGGATACGTTTGCTCGTAACTGGCAAAGAGCATAACAGGGCTTATACGGTTTGGAGGCACCGCTTCGCTATTTTTCCAAGAAAAATTGCCTCCTCTCCCAAATGAGACCATTTCCTCCAGCTCTGAAAATCTCAGCTCTGAATTGTGGGTTGCCTCAATTCGAGGAAATTTTCGAGGTCGGAAACACCCTAACCTCCCAGATGAGCTAGGTCTGCCGTATCTCTTCGGACACTAATGCCTACTCACTTCGCATAAGCCCGATGTTGTACAAAGTTCCCCCATAAACTTAGATCTTATTCTAGGCTCATTTCATTCGCATTGATAAGGGGAAAACCCTCGATGTCGTCACGAATTCCACTTCGTTCCATTCGCTCCTACTTCGAGCCACGCTGCGCTCTCCTGTCCCAAATGTCGCTAACGCTCTTTTGGGAAAGTCGGGTCGTACAACAGCGATTCGCGATGTTAAACTCAATTCGGGGCTCGCCTCCACAGAGGTTAAAACCGAAAATTCTAATGTTGTTATCTTCGTTAAAATCATAAAGAAAAAGAAATCTTGAAATTGTTTCACAACTTCAACTAACAAAATTTTAACGAAATTATTGAAAAATAAAAATTATTTTCTAACTGGTTGTTCTGTTCTAATCAAAACTGCGTTCATAATCTTTTCGATTCCAGTTATTGCTCTCCGTCCAACTCGCACATCATATTCCGTTAGTTCATCTGTACTTGGAATTTCTTTTGGGTTTGGAACAGTTGTTTTGTAAAATCCACAAAACATTTCAATAGCATCATCCAAACCTGTAGCTAATAGATGAACTCTTGCGTCTTTTTCAGTACAGGCAATTGTTCCGTCGTATCTAACTTCGTAAAGTTGTTTTTTTTCTCCATCTGTGTTAACATAGTTTTGTATTGTCATAGTTTTTAAAAACAACCAGTTATTTATAAATCTTTCGGTTTTTTTACTACTAGAAGGTTAATAATCCCGTTTTCAACAACTACAATAACAACGAATTTTCTGCGAGCCCCGAACTTGCTCCACTTCGTTACGTACCACGCTGCGCTCTCCTCACTTCGTTTCGTTCGGAGAGTTTAACAGCGATCCGATGTTATAATCAATAAAGAATCAAACCTAGATATACTTATCTTGCTGTAAAGAATTTACAATTTTAGAAGTAATATCTGATAAATTATATTTTGAAAAATCATTTGCCCAAGTTACTTCAGATATTGAATCTCCATCTCGGACTGAATATAATTGCCCATCAATATTTGCGAAATAAACTTTTGCTTTTAATATATCTCTTTTATGTGGAGTTTTACCTTGAAATTGGTTATAGTAATTAATGTCTTTTATTTGAGTTCCAGATAGTTCTTCATCAATTTCACGACAAAGACATTCTAAATCATTTTCACCAATTTCGGGCTTCCCACCAGGTAAAATCCAAGTTGATCTTTTTCTAACCAGCAAAAGTTTATCATCTTGAATAATAGCAGCATTAATAGCAGTCCTCATAAAAATTGTAAATTCTTATTTGTATATAAAGCTTTTTGACGGTTTGATTCTTTACTCTTCGGAATTCGCTTCGCGACCGCTTGCAGCTATTCCTCGTTCCTAACGGAAGATTATAACAAGGATCCTGATGTTATATTCAATAAATTTGGAGTCCTAAAGACGCATTTTTAAGCAGTTTTCCGCCCCCTCAAGAACCACTCTGCAGTGGTAATTTTGGTAACCTTTATAAATGAGTGGCTTTTTTAAGTAAATATGGCTCAGAAAGAACATTTTTATACAGCTGAATTTTTCAAATCAGCAGGCTTAGAACCATTTAAAGAACATATAAGACAATATCTTGTTGGTCAAAGAACAGTTCCAGTTTCAAGAACACAAAGCTATTTTTCTCGTGATATTCTTTTTACTTTTTCAAACAATTTATTAGAAACATTTTTAGAAAAACCTAATTCAATAAAAAAACCTTATGAAGAAGCATTGAAATATGGTTTTAGGGGATATAGTGCTGGTGAAAAAAATGGGGTTTTTCTATTACGAGAGGGCGATGGTGGATTAATTAAATCTGTTGATCGTTTAGCTGTTGCACACGAAGATACAATTAAAGACGATTTAGATTTAAAAGAAAACGGACTTGATGCTCTTCGCAAAGTAAAAATTGTCTGGCATCAACCATCAGGAAAAAGAGTTGTTGGTGTTTATAATACAAATAATGACAGAATGCTTTTCCTTGATTTTGCTCACTATTAAGCTGCTTCCAAAATTTCTACTTCTATATCTTTCGGAAATTTATATTCTCGCAAACCATTTGATTGTGGTATTGGGTGATCATGATTAACTGGCTTTAATCTTGTCTGGAAGAATACTACATTCATGCCACCAACAACTCCAATCTGACCAAAAAAGTTTTCATTTGATCTTTTGACATGGACTTTATTTTAGAGATGACTGATCTTGGAGCATCAAAAACAGGAGTTGGATCTTTTGAAGAGCTTAACTTCTTCTTAGACAACGTTTTCATGTATTCATGAGATGCCATCGCCCTCCCATATGTTCTTGGTTCAGGATAATATGCTTCTTTCTCAAAATTGACAATCTTCTGTGTGAGTTGTTCTAAAAATCTTACAAATTTCAAAATTTTAGTTCCAACATTCTCAAAACTAGCGAAAAACATTTCTGTTTCTTTTGAAAGAGATTTTTTATGTAATTTCATTCCATCTTGAAGCATTGCCTTTAGTTGTTTTATTCTTGCAATCATCAGTTCACAATAGTATAATGCTTCTTTAAGATATTTCATCAATAAATTAGTATGTAATTTCTTTTTTGCAATTTTTTCAAAATCTCTTTCAATATCATTCATTTCTATAGAATGTTTTTCTAAATCCTCTTGTAATTGAATCTCTCTTTTGAGAACGTTTTCTAATTCTGCTAAAATTTCTGACAAGACATCAAGATTAACTTTACCATAATTAAGAGAATAAGAATGGATTATAAACCCTTTCTTCATCAAAACTTCATCATGCATTGACTTTTCTTCTTTCAGTATTTTTCTGAGTAATACTTCTAATTCTCGGAATTGTTCTTGCAGATATTGTAAAAAATGTTCTATTTCAGCCATTCATTTAAACAAATATTTAATACTTTATATACTTTTAGATGTGGGGCGGAAAACTGCTCTATTTACTTATTGGATGTGATAGGGACGGACTCCAAATTTACTCTGCGGACGCAGGTTTCCAGAACTTCGTAACTGGAAACGAATATAACAGCAACTATACGGTTCGGAACGACCGCCTTCGGCTATTTCGCCAAGCGAAATTCGTTCCTCTCCCAAATTCAAAATTTGTGGGATGCCTCAAATTTTGAACTTCGCATAATTCCCATGTTATGTGCAATATTACTCAACCCCAAATTTTTCGTAAGTTTTTTATATATACTGAGAATCAATATATTATGGACTTCCGAGATGTTAAAGGAAAAAAAGTAAAATTACCTAAAGATAAAAAATATAATTGGAGACCTGCTGTATATGGAGTTCTGATTGAAAATAATAAACTTCTATTCATAAAACCAAATTGGGATGACAAATATTGTCTTCCTGGCGGGTCAATGGATTTAGGCGAAACCACAACTAAATCTTTAGAAAGAGAATTTATGGAAGAAACAGGATATAGGATTAAAGTAAAGAATCCAGATCATCCCTATGCTGATAATTTCTTATTTGGTTCCGATAAAGTAGATCAATATTTTCAAAGAATAAGCTTATATTACGAAGTAGAAAGAGTTTCTAAAAAACAATCAAAGAATCTTGATGAAGAAACTACAGAACTCCATTGGGAAGATGTAAATAATTTAAGCAGTTCAGATTTTACTTTTTTTCAAAGAGATTTCTTAAAAACCATTTTGAAGAAATGAAATTTGGGGTCTGCGTCATACTGTGCCTTCGGCATTTTTTCTTGCAGAAAAAACACATAACAGCGATTATCGCGATGTTAAACTCAATCGTCGTGTAAATTAATACAAAGAGAGTTGCCGCCCATATTCTTCAAATCGCTTCCAATCAGAAATACAAACTTATTTAAAACTCTAAATATTTTATTCATTAAAAGATGTCAAAATGAAGAACCAAATCAAAAAAGCGTATGATGAGCTTGCTGGGCACTATCATAAATTAAGAAAAGAAGAAAGTAATGTCAAATTCTATAAAGAGATTCTTGAAACACCTTTTTTGCTTAAACTAACTGGAAATGTGAAGAACAAAAAAGTTTTAGATCTTGGTTGTGGTCCGGGTGTTCATGCTAAATTTCTTGCAAAAAGAGGTGCTAAAGTAACTGGCATAGATAATTCAAAAGAATCTATTATTTTAGCAAGAAAAGAATCTCCGAAGTCAAAATTTTTTGTTGATGATGTTGAAAAACTTCCATTCAAATCTAATGAATTTGACATTGTTTTTTCTGCAATGGTTCTTGGTCATTTTAAAAATTGGAATAAAATATTAAATCAAGTGAACAGAGTTTTAAAGAAGAACGGAATTTTTGTTTTTTCCACATATAATCCATTTAAAGAAATTTTAACGAAAATAAAATGGAGAGGAAAAGAATTTAGAGTGATAGAAGATTATTTTGATGAAAGATTGATTTATGCTGATTGGAAGAATGAAAAGAAATCATTCAAAGTTTCACATCATCATAAGACCTATGGAACAATAATAAAACTTCTTATAAACCACGGATTTGAATTATTAGATTATGAAGATTGTAAACCTCCAAAAAGTGCAAAACAAAAATATCCTAAGAAATATGAAGAAACTATTAATGTACCTAATTTCTGTGTTTGGAAGCTAAGAAAGAAATAAATAAGACGGCAGCAACCCTCAAAAAGAAACAATAGACACATCGACTTTGAATTTTTCCTGCAGAACGTTGCACTAAAGTTTTGTCCTTCGAAGTAATTAACAGCGATTATCCCAATGTTAAATACAATTGAAAAAGGGAAAATTAGTAAATAGGGCAAGAATTTATTTTGATAAGTCTTTCAGATTATTAACCAATTCATCAAAAACTATCTTTTTCTTATCCTTAGATAAAGAAAATAGCGTTTTTTCTATCATTATTTTAGAAATTGTAAATATATAATTTAGCTTTATTACACTATCCTTAACTGCACCTTCTTGTTTAGTTAATTGAATTCCTTTCATATATCTGTTGCTGGTAATTCCTGCTACAACAACATTATCAAATTCTTCAAATAATACTAAAGAAGGTCTTGTTTTAACTTCAAAAGTATCAGTATACTGCACTTTAGCTAAAACTATATCCCCTGCTTTAGGCATTTTCCCAAGCCTCATCCTCTTTGTTGTCCCATAACTCTTTCATCTTAGTTTTTTGAATTTTATGCAGAAACTCATCATATTGATTTCTTTTCTTTACTCCTTTAAATACTTGAACCATACGTTTAAGTAATTCATTATAGGTTTGCCTAGGATATTCCCTTACTTCTTTTAATGAATTAACAATTGATTTGTCTACTTGTATTGTTGTAGCTTCAGTCATTATATATCACCTATAGCATATATATAACCACTTATATATAAAGATTTCTATTTCTGAATAAATCCTTGCCCTTAATTCTTGTTCTTAATGTACTGCTGACGCTCTGTGATAGAAATTTTCCCTTTTTCAACTTTGCGGACGCAATCCGACCCCACTTTGTAGGGTCGGAGAACATAACATTGGGCTAAGCCCTGTTAAGTTCTTTGACCCTACAACGTGGGGTCAAACTGCGTCCGCAGAGTTTTTGAATTGCTAATAAATCGAGCGAAGCGAGTCTATATGTGCGTAGCACTAGGGGTCTGAGTGTTCCTTCTATTGAGCGAATGCAATACGTCAAGAACAAGTAGCTAGGGGACAATTTTATTACTTACAAAGCAAAGCTTCTTTTAATTATACATCAAGTTCCAGTCCGATACAAAAATCTATTTTTCTGCAACAAAGAAAAAGTCTTGAGAATTATTTATGTATTCTTCTTTTTCAGCAAATTCTATTTGTAATTTAATAAAATCCTCTTTATTTTTAACTTCATCCATTTCATATTTATCCATTAGATTAAATATCCCTAATAATTTTTTTATATTAAATTGATTTTTTTCAAGTGCATTTTTCAATTCATCTAGAGTAAATTCATGGCTTATATGACCTTTTTCTTGTCCACCCCAGACAATATATCTATTGCCTGTTTTTATATTTTCTCTGAATAAATCAAAATTGCCTTCTTTAAGTTCATGAGACTTACAATATAAAAACCTATTATTTACTGTTGCAATCAATAATCCTCCTCTCTTAAGAATTCTATGTGCTTCTTGCATAGCTTTGTCATAATCTCCACAATAATCAAGAATTGCATTAATCATTAATACAACATCAAAGGTTTCATCTTTAAATTCAATCATGTTAGTTACAGAATTTTTAACAAACTCAACATTATTATATGAACCTAGTTTTTCTTTTGCCTTATTTAACATCTCAGCAGATAACTCTGTCAAGACAACTTTATGTTCTTTTTTAAGTAATGGCTCAGAGAACCTCCCCGTTCCACCTCCAGCATCTAAGATTTTCAGAGTTTTTTTTGGAAGATTATCTATTATAAAGTGTTCTGTTATTTTATCACATACTCTATCATCATGATCTGAGTAATTTTCTGCAACATTATCATAAAATGTTTCAACATCTTTTTCCATTTTAATTAAGTATTGATTCCTCCCAATATAAATGTTTCTTTTATGATTTGAGTTATTTGTCTTTTGATTCAAGTACACTATTTTGAACTATTGACTGAGATAAGCAAGTTAATGAATCGATTAGTCTTTCATCTTGATAATTCTGAACTAAAATTGATAAATCAGTACAACCTATTACAATATTATCATAACTGGAATATTCTTTTTCCAGCATTTCAGAAAATTCCTCACTTGGGTGTTCGCCTTTTAGAGTCTGAATTATGATATCTAAAATTTTGGTGTAGTCTTGAGGTCTTATAACTCTTGTATCCCCAAGATATCTTTGATATAATCCTTTTTCAAATGTTGTGGGCGTAGATAACAATAATATTTCTGATGGATTTCTTTGTCTTATTGTATTACAAGTTTCTTCAACAATACTTACAAGGGGAATGTCTGTTTGGGAACTTAGATAATCTACAAAATAGTTTAAAGAATTGCAAGGAAATGCAATCAACTCTGAACCTGATTGTTCTAAGAAATGCACAGATCTAGATAGCATTTTTCTGACATCTTCTTCATGTTTGATATCTACCGTGATGTCTGGAATTGGTAAATTATGTATTAACATCTCAGGAAAATCTTGATCCTTATATGCTCCAAATCCATCTTGAAATGATCTAACAACTTGTTGATATAATAATGCTGTAGATTCTGGACCCATTCCTCCTATGATTCCTATTTTTTTGTAGTTATTCATTTTTCACTATGTTTTTTTGCATCAATTATAAGTCTTGGCAATCCTTCTTCGTGCTCTTTTAAAGGAGTGTAACTTCCCCAGACATTTTGTATTTCAAATCCTGATTTTTCAAATAGTTCTATTAATTCTTTAATATCATGTCCATAACAAATAGTCTCAACAGTTCCATTATCTGTTGGCCATTCTAATTTTCTTTCCCTACCATAAAATTGGCTATTAGGAGAATCCCATAAAACTATGCCTTCATGAACTAATAATCCATGACATTTTTGAATCATCCTTTCCATAATTCTATTGTCTTGAGTATATGAAAAACCAGCATGAAGACTTATTACTCCATCAAAACTATTTTGATCATATTGAAATGATGCGAAATCAGACACATATGATTCTGCAAGACCTTTGCTTCTTGCTTGATTAATCATTCCCTGAGAAATATCAACTCCCACAATAGTATAACCTAATTCTTGTAAAGGCAAACTAATTCTTCCAGTTCCACAACCTACATCCAAAATTCTACAAGGATTAGGGAATGTTTTTAACACTAAACTTAGTTCATCCTCTAATGTTGATTCTCCTGATTCCATCCATTTATCATATGTTGCACTCATTTTGTCATAAAATGAGTTTATTTTTTCTGCCATCATTAACACCTATAAGACCTTATCAAGTTTTTCAATACATTCATCTAAGGTTTTATATTGAACATAATCCACCTTCCCAACTTTTCCAAGACCTAAGACTAAATTACTATAATTCTTTCCTTCTTCTAACAGCATTACTACTCGTGTATCTAATGCAGATGCCCATCCTAATTCAATATGAACTCCTCCTGAAGGAGGATTTCCTGGAAGTGCAACAAAAACGTCTGATTCTTTTATTTGTTCATAATCCAAAGGAGTGCAAACTTCTGGAGGCATCCAAGCAGTTCCCCAATCTTCTCTTACATGAGAATTTTCTACAACATAACCTTTCTGTTCAAGATATCCAATTAATCTTGTAAGCATAACTTGCTTATCATCATACAATCTCCCAGTATCAGGATTAACATAATCTGCAAAAGGTGCACCTAAAAAAGCTTTTTTCTTATTCATTATTTTTCCTCCTACTATGCAATGTGGTTCCTAAAGCATTTAGTACCCATGGTCCCCACCAAAATGAATCAAAGGTTAAGTAATGATAAACACCTGGAACAATCAATCTAATAGCGTCTTTTTCTTTTTTATCATTAATACCCGAACTAGTCAAACCAGCATTAATTCCTTCTTGGAATAATTCTACATCTTGGTGTTCTGAATTTAGATCAATAGCAATATTATCTCTAAATCCATTACTAATTTCATGTCCCCATTGTACATAGGTATCATTAAATGTTGTTTTTGAAGGATTTACATTAGCTAAACCTTCACTTAATGTAAGCCCCCATAAAACAGAAGGATCAGAATAATCATTTAAATTCAATTCCAGAGATTTGGTTCCCATAGTGGCAATACCATGACTTAATGCAGCACCGCTTCTAACAACCATAGAATCATCTATTATTCCTTTTGCCATCATATCTAATATTTTGTTCGATGGAGTTTGATAGTTACATAAAGCAAGACCAAAAAAAGCACTTTCTCTAACATAAGGATGGCTATCATTCTTAATTTTTTCTTCAAGTAATTCATTTACTGATTCATTAGAAGTCCCTAAATAAGATAATCCAAGACCTAAGCAAGCCATATCTCTAAAGAAGCTATTATCGTCTCCTTTTAATGCAAGTAATTCTCTATATTCTCCTATTCCTTCTTTTGTTCCAGCAAAAGCATTGCTGACATACCAGCAACTGCATACTTTAACATAAGGGCTTTCTTCTCTTTTTAGTATATCAACAAATTTAGAAAAGTAATCTGGATTTCCAGAAGCAAGGAATGAATATGCTAATCCAGAAGCACTTCTTATTTTCCACTCTTCATCATGTAAATATTCATCTAAAACCTCTGTCCTTTGTTGAGGATTACTAATATTTGCTAAACCAAATCCAATTATGGAAATTTTTCTTACTTCCAGTTCAGGATCATTGAAACCTTTTTCTAGTGCTTTATTGATTTGTTCAGAATTCTCAAATAAACCAGCAAACGATAATCCTATGTAAGCTGACCTTCTGATAAATGGATTTTTATCTTTAGTATATTCTATCAACTGATCTCTAAACTCTATTCTATCTGAGTGAAATCCTGCACCAATTAACTTACCAGCTAATGTGGCAATTGATTCATTTCCTGAAAAAACTACTTCGGTTTTTTGAGTTCCTAAATTGGAAAGACCATAACTCATTAACCTAGCATTTTCCACATAAAAGTGTTGATTAGTCATTTCTTATCACCTAAATGAGATGGAAATTGAAATGAGCCATCATATTTATCGGTAATCACAATAGGACAGATTCTAATATATTCAGAAGAATCTGAAAGAGGATTATCTCTAATAAAATTACACCCCTCAGGACTCATTCTGATTGGTAATAGACTATCACTACCTAGAACCTTATCTACTAATAAACAACAAGGATAAGACATTCCATTTGCATCAATAAATAAATCCTTACCTGTAGGACATGGTTGCTTTTTTGCTAATTCAGAACCTTTTTTTGCAAATGCTTGTTCAAAATAAGTTTTAATTCCATATGGTTGTGTTGCCAATATTGCTTTGTCTAATAAAGGAAACCATTCATCTGGACCATACATAGTGACCTTACCATCACCTAAATCAGTCGGATAAAGTAGTAATAAAGATTTTGCAAAGTTTAAATCCTGGCAAATTTCATCTAATGATTCTACTGTTTTATTAGTTAAAACATGGTGGAGATTAACATCAATGCCTTTATTATTAGCTTGATGTAGATTTTGAGAAATTCTATTATTTGGTTCATTGTAAGTGACAAAGAGTTCTGCATTTGTCTCGCTAATTGCAGATAAATAATCTTCATTCAATAAAATTCCATTTGATAGTAAATGAATATGATTCCCCCTTTGAGATAAAAAACTAAGAAGTTCTTCTATGTTTGGATGCATTAAAGGTTCTCCTCCAGTAAGAGTTACTGTTTTTGGATTGGATGCTTCAACTATTTCTTTTATTTTTTCTAAGGATAAATCTTCACCTGTAAGACTAAGATAACAATAGTCACAACCCTTATTACATTTTCTTGTTACATTAAATGCTACATCCATTTTATTTTTCCTTTTTATAATTCCAGCATAATGTGTCTGGTCCAAATATGTTTCCAGTTGTTGCATATGCTACAGCCCTACATCCACAGCATATACTAATTTCCTCACATGATTTACATGAACCACTAATTTTTGATTTATAATTTCTCAACTGAACTGCTAATTCTGAATTATTCCAAATATTGGTCAATTTCTGTTCTTTTACATTTCCCATGCTTACAGGAATGCCCCCGCATGGGTAAACATTACCATCAACTTCTATGTGTACACTTGAACCCATACGATTACATCCTTCATTATTTACAAAAGGAATTCTGTGATATATGCCTTCAACCCTGCCAATTTCATCTAATAAATATCTTAATTCTTGAGGTTCAACTACCCATTCTAATTTGCATCTCTCTCCAGGGATGGCCCTATCTAATATTGGTTGAATCCCTTGTTCTTTTGCCCATTTCCAAGTATCCATATAAGTTGGTAAATTCTGCTTTAAAGTCTTCATTATTATGTTGAGTGGCAAATCTTGAGAATGAGTATATCCAACACTTCTCAATGTTTCTATTCCCTCTAATTTTTTTGCGTGAGATCCAGAAACTCCTGAAAGTTCATCGCTAACAGCTTCATCTATTGTTTCTATACTTACTCCAACTTTTACTTTGTGTTTTGCTAAAAGGTCTGCTTTTTGGGGTGTAATTAGAGTTGCATTCGTTGCCAACAATATATCTACTTCTAATCCTGATAGATTTTCAAGGACTGGTTCTAAATGAGGATAAATAAGAGGCTCTCCACCAGAAAGTTGGATTTTTTTCATTCCTAACTCTTGTGCTTCTTCAAAGATTGGTTCAAGTTCATCTGGATTCCACATTCCTGGTCTATCTCCATCTACATAACAAAAGATGCATTTCATGTTACATGCACCAAGAAGTGCAATAGACATATAATCTAAAGTACCTTCTCCAGTTTCTTCTGTATTGTACCATGGATCAACATTGTTTGACATTTATTTTACCTCATAATTAATTTGGTTATGTTCACAATATCGTTGAAGATCTAAAAACAAAGTATCTTCAATATTTCTTCTATTCTGAAAGGTTATACCTTTTCATTAAACCTTAAAGCAAAATCTTGATTTTGATCTTCAAAAAGCTGATGTGCATAAACTTCTAAGGAGTCTGCTTTGCCTATAACTTCTTGAGTTTGTTCAACTGCTGAAAAATATGGCCATTGAACATAGGTTAAAAATTCTGGCTGAAAAATTAAATCTAAATCGTTATCTTTTGTTTCTACTGATACACTTGAAACTATATCTAATCTAGTGATAGCAGTATCTGATAGAGCAGACTCATATCTTAATTTGATTCTATCCACTATCGTTTTTCCTCTTAAAGCTTCCAATATTTCTTTAATGTGTGATTGATCCATTTGTATACACTTTATAGTGGTGTCTATATATAAATGAAAGTAGGTAGTTATTAATAAATCTTTCTTTTATTTTTTTGTAAAATTTTCGGACTGGAACTCTTCTATTATAAAATTGTCCCCCTTCTAAATTATAAATTTCTCGACGAAGTCGAGCCTATATGTGCGTAGCACCTCAGACCCCCATTTTTAAAAAAAGCAATTCAAAAATTGAACTTAACA